>JABZFO010000135.1 GCA_014237405.1 Desulfosarcina sp.
AGGTGTCCAAAGGCGCGCTGTTGGTCTCCCTGGACAGCCGCCAGATGACTTCCCGCCTGGATCAGGCCAAACAGGCCTTAAAGTCCGCCGAAGCAGGCCGTGAGCAGGCCAGACATGCGGTGGATGCCGCCCTGGCCGGCTTCAAACAGGCCCAGGCCAACTACAATCGGGTCAAAAGTTATTTTGAATCACATGCAGCCACGGCCCAGGACCTGGAAGCGGCGGAATCCAATTTCCGGCAGGCCGAAGCGGGTGTCAAGCGGGTTGAAGAGGGGCTGGCCGCTGCTGAGGCCGGCATCCTGCAGGCCCGTGCGGTGGTCAAGGAGAGCACCATTTCCCTGGAGTATGCCCGGATTCTGGCCCCCGAGGACGGCGTCGTTCTCGAACGCTTTGTGGAACCCGGCGACCTGGCCCTGCCCGGCAAGCCCCTGGTGGCCCTTCGCACCTCGGGCGCCCTGCGGCTGGAGGCCTATGTCCGCGAGGGATTGATCACCAGGGTGGCACTGGGAGTATCCCTTGAGGTGGATATCGAAACCCTTGACCAGCTGGTGGATGCAACGGTGGAGGAGATTGTCCCCTATGCGGACCCCGACTCGCGCACTTTCCTGGTGAAGGCGGCCATGCCGCCTGTGGAGGGTCTCTACCCGGGCATGTTCGGCAAACTGCGCATCCCCGTGGGTCGGCAGCGCATCGTCACGGTGCCATGGCCTGCCATCCGCCGCGTGGGCCAGCTGGAGCTGGTTCACGTGAAAATCGGGGAGAGCTGGCAGACACGTTATGTGAAAACCGGAATCCGCCTGGAAGATGCCGTGGAGATCCTCTCCGGACTGGACGGCACGGAAACCATCGGCTGGGAGGTGGCGGACAATGGCTGATCAATCCTCTACACCCGCTTCGGCACCCAAAGGATTCATTGCGGCGGTGGTTCATCGTTTTCTCACCTCGCAGCTTTCCATCATCCTGATCATCCTCTCCCTCTGCCTGGGCGTTGTCGCCATCCTGGTCACTCCGCGAGAAGAGGATCCGCAGATCGTGGTGCCCCTGGCCGACATCTATGTCAGTGTGCCGGGAGCAAGTGTGGAGACCGTCGAGAAGCTGGTGGCCACACCGTTGGAACGCCTGCTCTGGCAGATCGACGGGGTGGAGTATGTCTACTCCATGTCCAGCCAGGAGATGGCCGTCGTTACCGTACGCTTTTATGTGGGCCAGGATCGCGAGAACTCCATCTTGAAGATCCACAACCGTATCGCCATGAACCAGGATATCGTGCCTGATATTGTCCGGAGTTGGGTGGTCAAGCCCATTGAGATCGACGATGTGCCCATCGTCAACCTGACCCTCTTCTCGGACCGCTATGACGACCATGAATTGCGCCGCATGGGAGAAGAAGTCCTGGCACGCCTCTCCGCGGTCAAAGACATCTCACGGACACAGATCATCGGTGGCAGGAGCCGGGAAGTCCGTGTGGAACTGTTGCCCGAACGAATGTTCGGGTTGGGTGTTTCCCTGCCCGAGGTGCGCCGGGTACTGATGGATGCCGATGCATCGGTAACTGCCGGCACTTTTTCACAGGCAAACCGGAGCATCACCGTCACCGCCGATGCCTTTCTCGCCTCTGCCCGCGAAGTGGGTGACCTCGTGGTAGGGGTCCATGGCAACCGTCCGGTCTATCTGCGGGATATCGCCACGATCATCGACGGGCCGGAAGAGGCGGACACCTATTCACGCATCGGCTATTCCCACTATTTCAGAGACGAAAACAAATTGACCGCAACCCCGCTCTCCTTTCCGGCCGTGACCCTGGCCCTGGCCAAAAAGAAAGGAACCAATGCGGTAACCGTAGCCAACAACATTCTCAGGGAGCTGGAAACCCTGAAAAAGGAGGTCATCCCTGACCACGTGCGGGTAGAGATCACTCGCAACACGGGAGAGACGGCCCATCGGAAGGTCAACGAACTGCTTGCTTCGCTGGCCTTTGCCATCGTATCCGTGGTCGTATTGTTAGCCCTCTCTTTGGGTTGGCGCGAGGCTCTGGTGGTGGCTCTGGCCGTGCCCATCAGCTTCTCTCTGGCCCTGTTCATCAATTACCTCTTCGGCTACACCATCAACCGCGTGACCCTCTTTGCCCTGATTCTCTCGCTGGGTCTGGTGGTGGACGACCCCATCACCAACGTGGACAATATCCAGCGCCACATGTTCAGCGGTATACGCGGCCCCGTCGACAGCGTGCTGTTCGCCGTCAACGAAGTACTGCCGCCGGTGATCATGTCCACCATCGCCATCATCATCTCCTTTACGCCGCTGTTTTTCATTACGGGAATGATGGGCCCCTACATGGGCCCCATGGCATCCAACGTGCCCATGACCGTGATTTTCTCCACCCTGTGTGCCTTGACCATCGTCCCCTGGATGACCTACCTGCTGCTGAAGAACCATCCCGTCACCAGGCAAGTCGACACCGGCGATCAACTGGCGGCCACCGCCACCCCCATCCACCGCATCTACCGGACCGTCGTCTCGCCCTTTCTGGTATACCGCACCCGGCGCTACGGGCTGCTGGCCGCCATCATCATTTTGCTGATCATTCCCGTAGGGTTGGCCCTGTTTCGGCTGGTGCCGTTGAAAATGCTGCCCTTTGACAACAAGAACGAATTTCAGATCGTGATCGACATGCCCGAAGGCACCACCTTAGAGGCCACCGATGCCGTGGTTGGGCAGTTCGAGCATTACCTTCGCAGTGTACCTGAAGTCACCCATTTCGTCGCTTATACAGGCAACGCCTCGCCCATCGACTTCAATGGGTTGGTGCGCCACTACTACCTGAGAAAAGGGCCGCATCTGGCCGACATCCGGGTTAATTTGGCCGACAAAAGCCGGCGTACGCAACAGAGCCACGCCATTGTTCTGCGGCTAAGAACGGACCTGGAGAAAATCGCGGCTGAAAATCGGGCCAATATCAAACTGGTGGAGACGCCCCCCGGACCGCCGGTGCTCTCCACCCTTGTTGTGGAAATCTACGGCGACAAGGATGCCTCCTACCGTCAGTTGATTGCCGGCGCCGCCCATGTGAAAACCATCATGGCCAATGAGCGCTTTGTTACCGATATCGACGACTCGACGGAGACAAACAGAGACAAGATCGATTTTGTGGTCGATAAGGAGAAAGCCGCCCTGCACGGGGTCTCCACCCAGCAGATCATCCAGACCCTGCGCAGCGCTTTATCGGGCGACACACCAGGTACGGTGCACCTGCCCATGGAGCGCCAGCCGCTGAGGATCAATACTATCCTGCCCCGCCACAAGCGCTCGGGCGGGGTAGCGTTGAGCCAGATTCCCGTAAAAAGCGCCACCGGAGTCATGATCCCTTTGGCCGAACTGGTTACGATAGCTCGCGTTACTCAGCCGCAGCCAATATACCATAAAAACCTGGAGCGGGTGGTTTTCGTTACCGGCGAGATGGCCGGCCAGGCCCCCGGAGAAGCCGTGCTGGACATGATGAAACAGCTCAAAGCAGACCCCATGCCCACAGGCACCCGGGCCCAGTGGGCCGGCGAGGGCGAGTGGAAGATCACCCTGCGGGTCTTCCGGGATATGGGCATCGCCTTTGCCGCGGCCCTCACCGGCATCTACATCCTCCGGCAAAACGGTGGGCGGCTTTGCCGATCCGATCTTTTTCACGGCCACCGGCATGATCGGCATGATCGCCCTGGGGGGCATCGTCATCCGCAACGCCATCGTGCTCATCGAATTCATCCAGGGAGCCCTCAAGCAGGGCTTGCCCTTTGATGAGGCAATTTTACAAAGCGGCGCCATCCGTATGCGCCCGATTTTACTCACCGCCGCCACCACGGCCCTGGGGGCCTTGCCCATCACCCTGGACCCCATCTTCTCCGGGCTGGCCTGGACCCTGATATTCGGTCTGCTGGCCTCCACGGTGTTCACCCTTGTGGTGATTCCGGTGACCTACTATGCCCTGTACCGGAAAAAACACGATTGCGCCTGAGGACATGTTTTCATAGCAGTCATCCTAAAAATAGAACTTTGGTTCAAGAAACACGGTCACAGTGAGTTATAATTATTCATCGTTTGTTCTTTGTAGACGACCAATCTTAAGGTAAAGTTTGAAAGGACGGGATGATGGATAAAACAAGGATGTACGAAGCCGCCTTCAGGGCGAGTCGGCACGATATTTCTATATGGGTATTGTAACCACGATGTTTTAGACCATCAGTTTGCGAGTTGGGACTATCTGATCCTGGTAAAAGGCCTGCCGGGCTCCCGGCGAAGCCGTGCTGGACATGATGAAACTGCTCAAAGCAGATCCCATGCCCACAGGCACCCGGGCCCAGTGGGCCGGCGAGGGCGAGTGGAAGATCACCCTGCGGGTCTTCCGGGATATGGGCATCGCCTTTGCCGCGGCCCTCACCGGCATCTACATCCTAATGTCGGTATCGGGTCTTTTTGATCTGATGAAATCACTGAGTTCTCCCATGCTCGGGTAAGCAGGGTCTGTTCCGAAGAGGCGAGCATCGTCAATTATGACTACATGCTCTCTGTCTGGAACATTGAGTATATGCTCCATTTCTTCATAGATAGGCGTATCTTTATCCCCTCTGGCGGTTACTCCGGCAGAATAATGGCTGTCAAGCCAAAACAGGGCGGGTTGATTTAGTTTGTTTATTATCTTCCTAAGTTCGAGCCCGCTATCCCCGTGAATCAGTTCTATGTATTTTATTCCTTTGAATCTTCCTTTTGCGTTCTCATATAGCTCCTTACTTAACTCTATAGAGTATATGCGGTCGAAACTATCCTTCATCGCTTCAACCATGTCTCCACAGTATGTTCCAGTTTCAACCAGAATCTTCAGCCCAAACCTCTTTGCATAAGTTTGGAGTGTTCGCTGCTTGACGATATGCGGTGGTGGTAGAGGCTTCCCTTTTCTCTCCCACTCAACAAGTTCCTTTACTTGTCTTCTCTTTACCTCCCAGTTGTGCAGGGGATAGTAGAGAGGAATTTTCTTGATGATCTGTTTCAATAACTGTTTCATGTACTTCTCCTATTGCCGTCTAACATCAGATAGTTTCCATCCAGAACTAAGAATTTCGTGACAGTGGAAAATTTCTCATCTCACGAAGACAAAAACAGCACTATTACTTGTCTTTTGGCGCGCCTTGAAGGCGAACCAAAATCCGGCGCAAGCTGCTTTAACGCTGGAACTTCCGGAGTAGCATTTTTCTTGATTATCCGTTTTGACTGACTGTCTTCTGTGAATGTCAAGATAAATCTGGCCCTTTGACAGACTTATAATACTTGAGAAGATCAACGATTGTGAGGTCCGCTACGACCCTTTTCTCATCGTCCAGGATTGGGATCTCTTTGACGTTGTGGTCGATCATGCGCTGGAGTATATCTTCCACTTTATCGGAAAGCATGGCGAACACCGGCTCCCTTTGCATGAAGTCGCCAGCCGTTTCTGAGACAGACATGCTTACGAGACTTCGAGAATCGATTGATGGATCGTGGTAATGGAAAAATACGTGTCTGATCATATTTCCCAAGGAGAGGACGCCTCTGCATCTCCCTTCGTCATCCACGACATACAG
>JABZFO010000160.1 GCA_014237405.1 Desulfosarcina sp.
ATTCTTTGACTCCGGTCTTTTAATCTTTTTGATTATTTTTCATGCCAAACACGGCAAGAATTTGTCTACACTAATAATCCAGGTATGGTTCGTATATTTTTTAAATACGCCTTTTTGGCCAACCACCTGAACACCAATGGTAGGGGCATCCATTAGCCATTTATTTCGATCCCTTAAGGTCGCTGAAAGACGGGTTTCACTTGTTTTTACTTCAACCGCCAGCAGAGGCGTGTTGTCCGTGGTAATGACAAAATCTATCTCTTTTTTATCCAGGGTTCTTATATAGTGGAGTGAATAAGTTCCATATCCCATGTCAGTCAGCGCTTGACAGGTTCTGTATAGATAAACGGCAATCATGTTTTCTAAACGAGCCGCCTCGCCCGGAACATAATACCAGTCGAAAAAATACCACTTTTTCGCTTTTTTGAGCCCCCTTGAAATATTTTTCGACCATGGACTTACTGGAAAAATCAGATATAAACGTTTCAACTGTTCCAGCCAGCTTCTAACAGAACTGTGTGCCGCTTCAAGTTCACTAGCCAGGTTCGGCATTGATAGGGGAGACATGATTCTCGGGACCAATAGAAAAACAAGGGCTTCAATTTTGTCCAGTTCAACGACCCTGCTGATGTCTCTCATATCCTCCCTGATCAATAGACTGATATAATCCTGATGCCACTTGCGGCAAAAGCGTTCATTCTGCTTCAAAAATGGCTCTGGAAACGGGCCGTACCGCTTCAGACTTTCACATGCTTCCGATGTTTCAGGAAGCGTTGCATGGGAGATATGTTTTTTAAACGCACCGACCATTGCGTCATAGTCCGATTCCTGCAAAAAACATGATGATATTGGCTCACCCGTGATCTCATTTACACATAAGGGCATCATATGAAACAAGTTATAGCGACCCACAAGGGAATCCCCTGATTTTCGAAACAGATCGAGACGCGCACTTCCGGTTATTAAAAACCTGAACTCTTCTCCGAATATATCATATGCCCCTTTGAGGATATCCCGCCAATGGTTACGTTTGTGGATCTCGTCAAAAGCAATCCATGGGTCCCGAATACCGACAGACCGAGCAGGGGATTCAAAAAAGCGACTATCTGACCGATAGGCCTGCCGCGCGCCTATATCATCCCAGTTGAAATAGAGCTGACTACAGGCTTTTTTCTCAAGCCACTGCTTTGCGAGCCAGGTTTTTCCCGTCTGTCTTGGGCCTGCGATAAAAACCATATGCCGGCCGATCAAATTTTCATCAAAGGCATATGATTCGATATGCCTAAATATATGATTTTTTGATACCATAGTAAATCAGCCGGGTTTCTGTCGTCAAGGGGCGATTAGATAGGTTTTTTCCCAATTGCCATGCTTTACCGGATGGTAAGGGCCTCGGAAATAAGTAAAGCATCCTGGCCCAGAGGACCAGGCTTTGGGTTACCCCTGAAAGGGGCTTGATCCCCAGATAATAGATGAACCAAAGAATTCAGGAGTCAGGAGCCAGAAGAACTCGGATGTCGCTGAGCTCCGGTAAATTTAATATTTTTTTGACTGAGCCGAAGGCGAAACCCTTATTCTGAATTCTGGATTCTGACTCCTGGATTCTTTTTGGGACTGATGCCGGCAAAGCCTACTGCCTCTGACCTGGCCCAAAGGACCAGGTTTTCTATGGTTAAATAAAACCGGCAAACCAAAATCCTGCGCAATCTTTGTGGATTTATTTGTTTCCGCGACCCTAATCTGGTGGCTTTAGCGGCGAGTCTCAAGAATTCCTGAAAACGAGGTGTGAAGTTTTCCTTAAACATCGAATAGAAAATTATTTCAATTATTTTTGAGGCAAGGCTACATCACCGTTTGAAAAGCGGGATGGATGATGGGCAAAGATCGTTCATCTGCGCCAGGTCCGCTTCCGCACAATACCCCTTGGACACGTAGCCCTGATCCAGGCCCTTCTGGGTGATCACCTGGATGTGGGTATGATAGAACCAGTTGCCGTTTTCGTGAAAATCACCGATCTCGGCAAAGGCTGCGCCGGCTGGTAACGCTTTGCCGACCGCCGGCAGTCGGTCTTTGCACAGGTGCCCGTAGAAGCTGAAAAAGGTCTCAAAATACGGGCTCTCGTGCTTCAAGAGAACGTAGCCGCCATAGTTTCCCTCCCCGCTCTCGTAGCCGCTCTCCGCGACGGTGGCGTCCAGGGGTGCATGAAGCGGTGTTCCCAACCCGACGATCACATCCAGGCCCAGGTGGATGAAACGTCTATCGGCCATCATCTGGGGGCAGTCCCCGAGCAGGGTGTCGCGCCGTTCCAGATAGGGAGAAACCCCCCAACGGTATTCCGATCCCATCTTCTCGTCCAGGACCCTCTGGAACCTTTCCTGGTCTCTCACATCCATCCCCTGGAGCAGCGGGCTGTTGGGTGAAAGATCCGCGATAAAGGGATCGCCCTCCAGTCTTGGAAAAACAGGCCGGTGGTTGACCTTCCTGCTGTATAGCAAGAATGGATAGTACATGGGGCCTCCTGGTTAGTATCCGTCCACAAGTGGCATCTTTCGGCCCAGGCCGGTGTTCTCACTCTTTTGAAATCCTCGACGTAGCGCTGCTACGCCTGCGGTTTCAAAACCGCTCGGGCCTTGGCCTGAACCAAAATCTACCACTTGTGGACGGACACTGGTTAAGGCCTCGGCAAAAAAATAGACGAACCAAAATCCGGTGCAATTTTGTGCAATTATTTCTTGCCGCGACACTTAGGACAGTACAAAATTAGTGGTTTTCAGCAGACCGTCAACCGGCACAACGGGTTTGCCGTCGTGATCTTCCTTGACATCATCCGGCCATGTGAAATCCGAGGACATGGACTTGAAATAGGACAGGTCATAGCAAAGTAATTTCACCGCAAGGTTCCCATCTTCACCGATTATAGTGGATGACAAACCGAAATCCACCTCTCCCAGCGCAGTGCGGATAATGTATCTCGGCACCTCTCGACCGCTGCCTTCCCGCCGCACCCGCGTAGCGATGTCGATGACATCGTAAAGGGCCACCGGGTTTTCCCTGTTCCAGCGGTTCTGTATGGGCAGCCCGGCCACATAGAGGTGGTGGAATTCAATGCCGGCTTTGCGGCAACCGTAGGCAAGTTTGTGGATGGCTTCCGGCGTGTCGTTGACTCTCCCAAGCAGCGGGGTGTTGCAATAGATTGTAATGCCCTTGTTGTTCAACAGCCGGGCCAGTCTGGCGTGCGCCGGCCGGAATTCGTCGGCGACCAGAAACTGGGTCTCAATTTCCAGCCGCAGCGGATTGACCATGGCCAGCTTGTTCAGACCGGCCAGGTTGTCGATCACCACCGGGGTGTAGCTTTCCGGTTCGTAGTTGAATTTCAGGCTGCGCAGCCGCACCGCATTCACATGGGGAATCTCTTCGAGTGCGCGAATAATCCTGCGGATCCGGAAAAGGGATTCAATGGCATCTTTTCCGGAAACGATCACCACATCGGTAATTCTGTCATCGCCACGGATGTAGTAAAGATCCTCATCGACGGCGTCTGCATCGATTTCAACACGGGTTTCATGGACGCGGGAAATCGCTGAAGATCCGGTATCGACAATCGACGGTTTGATTTTTTCACTGCGGCGTACCATCGGCAGAATCGTATCGGTACTTTCCGGCTGCGTCGTCACGCCACCGGTTCTAGGCGGCCGCGCCCCCAGAAAGAGCGATTCATCCCCGATTTGCGCCATGTACTGAATATCGATGGTCCCCTCCTCGTTGACCCGGATATTATCCAGTTCGTTGGCAATGGGGGCAAACCGCTTGAAATAGTCCGGTGTGTAGGGGCTTCGGATCCATATGAAGTTGTCGTTTTCCGCCACCGGCTCCACGGCCCAACCGCTGGTGTGCCAGTCCATTTTGCCGATGGGGGTGGCCGTGCAGATTCTCGGGATAACGCGGTCGGACAGGTGGGCCCTCAGGTAGTTGCCCACGGCCAGGCCTTTTGAAATCGGCGTCCAGTAGACGCTGTTTCCATGGATGGGACTGCAGGGGATGTAAATATAGTGAAGCTCCGCCCCCGCCCCGCGCAGCAGACTGAACAGCCGAACCAGTTCGGGGCCTTCATCGTTGCAATTATTTAAAAACGGCGTCTGAACATATACCGCAATGCCGCTTTTCACCAGATCAGAGATGATCATCAGGCTCTGTGGGGAGATTTCATCGGGATGGATAAAATGGGTGGCCACTTCCATGCGCTTGCCGCGTTGCTGGAGTTCCAGGTTTTTTCGCTTCAAATAACCCAGCAGTTCGGCGTCGTCAGACAAAAACAGATGGGGATAGTAGGCGATCGAACGGGTAGCCAGGCGCAGGGTCTGGACATGGTCGATATCCATAAGGCCGTCGATGGCGCAGGTCATGTTTGCCCGGTTCATGAAGGGGTCCCCGCCGGTGATCACGATCTCTTTGATGGATGGTGACTTTTCTACATGCGCCACGGCCTTTTTGACATCCGCCGGGGTAGGATTGACTTCGTTGCGGGAGTCTTTGTGTTTTCGGAAACAGAACCGGCAGTACACCGGACAGCTCATGTTGAGCAGGAAAATGACCCGGTTCTGGTACATCTGCTCCAGCAGTCCCTGGTGGAACTGGCCGATCCAGGTGTTGGTGTGCCCGGCGACACCCAGCTCCTGGGTGAACGGTCACCTTCTGCATGTCAGCCCGATCCGCTTTTGCCACCTTGATGTTGGCCGCCTTTTCCAGCTGATCGGTGGTCTTGACGGAGATGAATTTATTGCCGGGCAGAACGACCTCCAGAATCGCCATCAGCATCAGGTGGGGCAGTTCAATGCCGTTGATGGCAATCTTTGCAGTGCCGTCCGCTTTTCCCAGCATTATGAACAGTTGTGAAAAAAAGCCCTTGGGGTCTTTACTGTAGCCGCAAGCGTCGAGGAGCCTAGTCATTTTGGCATGGCCGTCACCGGTCTGTATGATCTCAAAAAACGCTTTGCCAACGAGGGCCTTCACACAAAAATGGTCAAGGAAACCAGTGAGGGCGGCAACCAGGTCTGAGAGGGCTATCTGGTTCTCTTCACCTGAATTTTCGAAAACGATCCTCAATAAAACGTCATCTTGCGGCATCTCCCCTCCATAGGGCCTCGGAAAAAATTAATTGCACCATCTTGCTTGTCTATTGGCCCGGCTACTGATGTTGCGTCAATGGCCCCATACAACCAGTATGCAACCATCGACGCGCCTTGCATCCGAACCAAAATCCGGCGCAATCTCAGTTCAATAAATTTTGTCCGAGGCCCTTGTTCACTGAATGAAAATTAGTAATTGACATTCATTCTGAAATCTGCCAAATTAACTATTATAGTAATTTCATTTCTATTATAGTGTGATACTAAATCATCTCAAAACGGAATGTCAAAAGGAAAATATTATTTTTCGAAGTCGCTGGAAAAAGGGCTGAAAATCCTCTCCCTTTTCAACAGGGAAACCCCTGTATTGACCCAGAGTGAAATCGCCAAGACGCTGAATCTGAACATGACCTCAACCTACCGCTACATCAACACACTGGTGGAATTGGGGTACCTGGAAAAAAACGCGAAGACCAAGGAGATCCGGCCATCCATACTGTGCCTGCTGTTTTGCACCAATTTGATGCGGGCCACCGATCATCTGAAGATGATCAAGGAGGTCGTGGACCGGATCCACAGGGAGAACAATATCAGCATCGATGTGCACTTTGCGGTGGATGACATGTTAGTGCGCATCTATAATCGGGAGGCGGAGGAGACCCTTATCTACAGCCTGCCGGATTTTTCACGATGGTTCTTGTCGCCAAGACCGAAAAGACGATCGTGGACAAAGATGCGCTTGCTGCAGAGTTAAAAAAAACCAAAGCGCGTCAATACGCCATGTCCACGGAAGAGTACCTGCCCGGTCTGATCGCCATCGGCGCGCCCTTGTACGATCCCCTCAGCGGGAAAGGCGTCGGTGCAGTCTGCTTTGATTTTTCGGTGCTTCAGCACAGTGCAAACGATATCAAAGCAAAGTACAAAGGTTTGATCCGGGAGACGGCCAGGACACTGTCCGAACTCCTGCCGCCGGAGAAAAGCCGCAGATAGTTAAAAAAGGCAACACACCCATGAAATCTAACAGCTGGAAACCGTGGGCGCTGCTGGCGCCATCTATGAGCGCCATTTTTTTACTTCTTGTCATACCGGTCTGTTTTATCGTTGTATACAGCTTCTGGCTGCGCGCTCCCAGCGGTGCGGACATTCCTGCCTTTCAGTTTGGGAATTACGCCAAATTCTTCGAAGATTTCTTCTATCCGAAAATTCTCATCCGTACGATTCGCATCTCCTTTGAGACCGTCATTCTCTGCGTGGTCATGGGCTATATCCCCGCCTATTTTTTTTACCGCAGCGAAAGCCGCTTCAAACAGGTTTTTCTCTTGCTCATCATGCTGCCGTTCTGGGTCAGCTTCATCATCCGCACCATGAGCTGGATCAACATCATGGGCGATTCGGGACTGATCAACCACTTCCTGTTGAAGATCGGGCTGATTCAATCACCCATATCCATGCTATACAATGAGTTCACCGTGCTCATGGGATTGATCATGTATCTGCTGCCGTTCATGGTGCTGAATATCTACGTCAGCCTGGAAGGTATTGACAAGAGCCTTCTCGAAGCCGCACGCTGCATGGGCTGCACCGAATGGCAGGCGTTTCGCGAGGT
>JABZFO010000139.1 GCA_014237405.1 Desulfosarcina sp.
GGTTATATGCCTATTCTGTGGCACTACCTTTGTAAGCTCAGAAAAACCCGCATCAAATGATTACAGGGTCTTACGTGTGAAAAGAGCTCAAAATCCAAAATAACTGTCAAACTTCAGTCTAACTGTATCTGTTGACTATTCGAAGCAAAGCTTCGGGGAATTTAACCCCAAGAGATTAAATACTGCTTTTCAAAAACGGCACTGCTTTGCCCGGTCCCTCTCAAGCGCCATGTTCGGTTTCCTATTTTTTCAACTGTTTTTCAATTTCCATTTTTAGGGCCTGAAGTTCTTTTAGTTTCTTTTTCAGCTTGGCGATTTCCTTATTGATCTTGCGAAGCTCTGTCTGTTTCTTGACGTTCGACAAACGATCCTTGCCAAGCTCTTCGGCGATGTACTTCTCAAGTTGACTTCTCAAAAGCCTGAGATATGGATTTCCCCATATCACCCCTTCTCGGTATTCAAGTTTACCGGCTCGTATGCCCTTCACAATGAAGTCCCGGCCAACTCCATATTCCTTATTCGCCGTTACATCACTGAGAGTTGCCCCTTTGCGATTCCATTCACCGTATTCCGCCATATTTTATCTATTCCCTATGTTACCGAAACGTTGAATTAAGGGGCCGGGAAACGAGAACCAAAAAAGCGGCTAAGAAAGTATAAAATTCGATTTAAGAATATCTTTCAAAAGTGGCTCGGCTTTTCCCGGTCCCTCTCCAGTGACAGGTTCGCCCGCTTCCACTATTGAGTCGCTTGGAGTTCCTCTCGAACGACCCGACGAAGGACCTCTTCGAGGGGCTGCTCCTGACGCTCCATGTATGTGCGGAGGGCGTCGTTTAGCATCGACTGGTAGTTGCCCCCACCTTGTTCCTCTACCTTGGAACGGAACCAATCGACAATGTCACGGTCAAGTCGAATGGTGATCCGAACTTTCTTTCCAGAGGGAGGAAGTGCGGCACCACGTTTACCTTTACTAAAATCATATTTCGCCTTCATATTGTTTCACCTCAAAGCGCACAGCCTTGCGTGCGGAAATGATCCGGATGCTGTCCCCCGCCACGTGTAAACCACCACGAGAATACGGCCGAAGGCGTCTATTCCAATGGTGACATAGCGTTGTTCACCGCGCCGGAAATCCTCAAGCGTCACGGCGTTTGGATCTTCGAAGACCGCGAATATATCAGCGAACGAGATGCCGTGTTTGGACTGATTCTCTTTGGCCTTCGATTTATCCCATTCAAACATAGCACCCTATGAGTATGCACATTCGTATGCACATGTCAAGTATTCAATGGCTAACGCAGAGATTGGGCGAAAAGACCGTTTCTGGATGGGCACTAAATAGCATTTTGCGGCCCCTAGGCCACGAAAGATTCTCTCCCCTCCCCTTGAAAATCTTTACCCAATCTTTACCTTAACCTTACACAGCCCTTAACCGGGTGTCTTTGTCTGTCCATGAACACTTTAAAACGGACAGGTTAACAGGAGGTGTGTAATGAAAAACACGATTATTACCGTACTGGTTATGGCCGCGGTCTTTTTGGGCTACCAGCAGGTCAGAAGCATGGACGATAAAATGGAGAAACTAATGGATAAAATGGCTGAACACACACAATCGGCCGTCTTTGCCGGCGGCTGTTTTTGGTGCACGGAATCGGATTTTGAAAAAGTGGACGGTGTAATTGAAGCCGTGTCTGGCTACACCGGCGGCCGGATGGAGAACCCCACCTACAAGCAGGTATCTGCCGGCGGTACCGACCACGTGGAAGCCATCAAGGTGGCCTACGACCCTGCCAAGGTCTCTTACGACCAGCTTTTGGACATCTTCTGGCGCCACGTGGACCCCACCGATGCCGGTGGCCAGTTCGTCGACCGGGGGGATCAGTACCGCAGTGCCATTTTCTACGCCAACGATAAAGAGCGGCAGATGGCCGAGGCCTCAAAGAAAGCGCTGAACGCTTCCGGCCGCTTCGAACGGCCGGTTGTAACCGAAATCCTTCCCTTGGGCCCTTTTTATGAGGCGGAGGACTATCACCAGGACTATCACAAAAAAAATCCGCTTCGATACAACTGGTACCGATCCGGCTCCGGCCGAGACCGTTTTCTGGAGATGACCTGGGCTGGCGAGGAGACGGAAATGGAAAAAAAGGTGGAGGTCGACATCCCGACCGATGATCAGCTCAAGCAGACGCTCACCCCGCTACAGTACCTCGTGGCCCGCGAAAGCGGCACCGAACCGCCATTCAACAACGAATACTGGGACAACCACGTACCGGGCATCTATGTGGACGTGGTATCCGGCGAGCCCCTGTTCAGCTCCACGGACAAGTTCGATTCGGGAACGGGGTGGCCCAGCTTCACCCGCCCGCTGCAGCCGGACAACGTGGTCGAAAAAAAAGATACGGGTTATTTCATGGTGCGCACCGAAGTTCGCAGCAAACATGCCGACTCCCATCTGGGGCATGTATTCAGCGACGGCCCAAAACCCACGGGACTGCGCTACTGCATCAACTCGGCCTCCATGAAATTCATCCCCGCCGACCAGCTGGAAGAAGCGGGATATGGCGGCTACCGGAGCCTTTTCGAAAAATAGAATAAAGTTTACGGTCCTATATATAGGTGATCAGGTCCGGATCGTTTTGGGCCTCCAGGTGCGCCACGCAGTTGAAGAGTACCAACCACAATTGTTCTTGATCATGGCGCAGCACGGTAATGGACGTGTTTCGCAGTTCCCACCCCAGCCGGATCGTATGCTCCCTGGAGGTATCCAGGGTTTGGCGAAGCGCCACGGCTGTTGGCCCGCCGGAGGTAAACACCACCACCTTTTTATTATCCCCCACCTTGCGCACCAGGTTGTCGATGGCACCGCCGATCCGATCCTTGAACTGCTGCACCAGACGCATACGCACCGTTTCATCCCCGGGCATCATTTCCGTTTTTTCGGCGATGTCGAAGATCCGTCGGATAGCGCCATGGTCGGTATGGATCTGCTTCATCTGCTCGGACAGCGTGGGGTCTTCCTGAATCACCGCGTAGAGGTGGTTCATCATCTGGTCAGAGCTGTCGAGCTCGTTAAAATCCGCGTCTATAATAATATTTAGTGGCCCGTCGCCATTCACCTGGTTCATGGCGATGGTGGCCGTCTGCACATGCCGCCTCAGCGCGCCGGAGTAGACGGCATCGAACCGGATGCCGTTTTTATAAAAATGCATGCCTAAAAGCTCCGCCTGCCGTTCGCCAAGGAGCGACAGACGATCGTACGCCGGCTGGCCGAACGACGCCTGGCCGTGCCGAATAAGGTATATTTCAATCATCTGGATACCCTCTTTTTTAAATCTTGGAAATTTATCCTAACCCGATCGGGATCGTCAAGAAAAATGAACGGATATTCATTTTTCCTTGTACATCCCGTAGATGGGAAGTAGAATGGCACCGATTCGTAACTACCACACAAAGCATCCCAAGGACTATACAAGATATGTCATCTATCGTTGCGGTTGTTCGCTATCAGGCACCCCTGGAATCCGTAAAACAGGCTGTGAATATAATTCGAAACATTTGGAGCCCTACCGCTGCTTATGAAATCGACATCACCAGTTCAAACAGTTGAACAGGAGATCAGCCGCATGGCAAGCCGATTCGACGGATATATGGGGAAAATACTGGATATTAACCTCTCCACGGAGACCATCGGTGAGTATCCCGTTTCCGACAAAGACCGGGAGCGATTCCTCGGCGGCCGGTTTCTCTCCACCAAGATCATGTGGGATGAACTCAAGCCGGGTATCGATCCCCTTTCAGATGATAACATTCTGATCATCATGACTTCACCCCTTACCGGCACCGGCGCCCCGTCCACCAGCCGCTATGACATCTCCGCAAAAAGCCCGCTCACCGGTGCCGTGGGCCACTCCAACAGCGGCGGCAACTTCGGTATCCGGCTCAAACGGGCCGGCTGGGACGGAATGGTCGTTCGCGGCAGGGCGACCGCGCCGGTCTATATAGAAGTGGATGAGGATCGGGTGAGTATTCACAGTGCCAAGGAGATCTGGGGGCTGGACACCCAGGCGGCCCAGACGGCCATGGGAAGGGGCGGCACCCTTGCCATCGGTCAGGCCGGCGAAAATCTGGTAAAATTTGCCACCGCGGTTTCCCAGGAGCGAAGCCACGGTCGCACCGGCATGGGAGCCGTTATGGGGTCCAAAAATTTAAAGGGCATCATCGCGCGGGGTAAATCTAAAATCCCCATCCGGGATAAAGAACGCTTTAAAAAAACCGTCAGAAAATGGACGAAGATGCTCCAGGGGCACCCGGCCACCGGCGAGGCGGCACCGCGATACGGCACCGCCGTCTTCCTTACCGCCCTGTCCGCGGGCAACGCCCTGCCCACCAAGAACTTCTCCCGCGGCACCTATGAAAAGGCCGACAAGATTTCCGGCCAGCGGCTCGCAGAGGAATACCTGGTGAAAAACGACGGCTGCGTCTCCTGCCCGATCCGATGCGGCCGTGTGGTGGAACTGGACGGAAAGCATGTCAAGGGGCCGGAGTACGAAATACTCTGTCTCATGGGCTCCAACCTGCTGATAAACGATATGGAGGCCATTATCCGGTGGAACCACAAATTGGATCTTCTGGGGATGGACACCATTACCGTGGGTAACGTACTGGGATTTGCCGCCGAACTGGGTGAGAAAGGCATGTGGGACAGCGGCATCCAGTTCGGCAAAAAGGAGAACATCTCCGGCATTCTTGAGGACATCGCCCATCGTCGGGGCATCGGCGCCGACCTGGCTGAAGGGGTGAGGTTCCTCTCGGATAAGTACGGCGGGCAGGACTTTGCCGCCCATGTCAAGGGATTGGAGATCGCCGCTTACGAACCCCGCGCCTCGGTGGGACACGGACTGGGCTACGCCACGGCCAGCCGCGGCGCCTGCCACCTGGACGGCGGCTATCTGATCTACCTGGAGGTAACCGGGCCGGTCACCCTCAACCCGCTGCACCTGCGCTCCAAACCCGGCTGGGTGATATTGAACCAGAACCTGCTGGCCGCCATCAGCGCCGGCGGCAACTGCCTGTTCACCTCCTGGACCTTTATTCCCAAAATCGCCTTTACCCTCTCCAGCTACCGATGGGTGGCCAAAACCATCACCTGGTTGATGACCCTCTCCTGGCCTGTGGTGGATGCCCTGTTGAAGGTTCCGCCCGTTTTCATGAAATTTCACGTCCCCCTGCTGCCCCACTCCAGGGCACTGAAAATGGCCACGGGCATGAAAATGGATTTCGGCCGGTTTTCACAGGTCGGGGAAAGGGGCTATACACTGGAACGGCTGTTTAACCTGCGCGAGGGCATTGGAAAAGAGTCGGACACCCTGCCCAAGCGGTTCACCGACGAATCCTTGCAGGGCGCAAAGAAAATGTCGGTAGTCCCCATCTCCCAGATGCTGCCCAAATACTATAGGCTCAGGCACTGGGATGCCGACGGGTTCCCTAAAAAGAAAACCCTGAAGAAATTGGACTTGGACTTCGTTGATCTGGATAGCCTCAAATAGGAACACTCAGGATTCAGGAACTTGCCGGAAGCATCCAGGACTCCCGACAAGTTCGCCCTATTTAACCGGCTTGAACCGTTATGCACCTCGGCACTGCCTTTTCCACCTTGGGCAAGGTGAGCCGCAACACCCCGTCGCTGAGCTTCGCATCGATCTTTTCCTGAGCGATGACTTCGGAGAGGGCGAACTGGCGGTAGTATCGTCCGGTTTCATATTCCACGTAGACCTTCTCCCCGGGTGTCCCCACGTCCGGGCTCACATCTCCAGTCAGTGTCAGGGTGTCGTCCCGAAGATCCACATTCAGGTCACCAGCCTTCATACCGGGCATATCCACCAGCAGCGTGATCGCCTTTTCCGTTTCAAAAATATCCACGTTGGGCGCAAATACCGGGCCCGGCTTAGTCAGCTCGGCAGGTGAGGCCACTTCTTGTTTTTCTCTGACTTTCAGTTCTTTGGTGTCTGTCATGATCCGTTCCTCCTTTCTTTGTATGCGTTACTGAATCGCAACCTGCCTGGGCCTGGCCTTTTCCGCCTTGGGGATGGTCACGGTCAGTACGCCGTCCACCAGCCTGGCCTTGACGTTGTCCGGATCGATATCGCCAGACAGGGCAACGGCCCGTGAAAAGCGTCCGGCTTCACGCTCCCGGCGGTGATACCGGGCACCTGCCGCCTCTTCAGAAATCTTGCGTTCTCCAGAAAGGGTCAGCTGGTTGGCAGTCGCATTGATATCCAGATCCGCTGACTTCACGCCGGGCAGTTCCGCACTGATGTAATAGCTATCTGCATCTTCCGTGATGTTGATAGCCGGAAACACACCGGCTCCTTCACGGGCGAGGGGCCCGTCACCAAAGGCGTTAATAAAACGTTCCATTTGACGCCGCATTCCCTCCAGGTCTGAAAAGGGAGCACCGAATCGCCGCCTGGGGACACCGAAAAGCGTTCTGTAGATCATTGTCAAACCTCCTTATTGTTATGGGGCATGAACGCAATAGCGTTCTTAATCGCCCGTCTGTTTTGCCCAAACAATATTAATAATTTTGACGTTGTCAATATTGTTGGCATATTTTTTCTTGCATTATTTTTTAACTGTAGTAAAAATAGGTAATATATCTAAGCAACACATGGAGATCGAATATGGCGCAAAAAGAGGCCAAAGATAGAAGCGGTTCATTAATGTTCATTACCAGTTCGAGACTTCGTGGCAGGCAATCGGTGCGAGCCACCTTCAAGCTCTCCTCAGGCTGTATCGAGGCCATCAGCATCGTCGCCGCGCAGTTGGGCATCAAACAGAAGTCCCTGTTCGACCATCTGGTCCAGGACAGCGACTCTCTCAACGCCATTGCAAAGGAGGTTCAAAATGCCCGGGTCCTGGCAGAAAACCGGGTCCAGAAAACCTACGTGATCAGCAGAAAGTCCCTCTCCCTGCTGGATGAGATTTCACGGGCGTTCAATGCCCCCCGTGATGCACTAGTGGAATTTTCGGTGCGGCGGTTGCTACCGGTAATCGACAATGAACAAAAAAAGTACGAAATGCGAAAAGCTGCATTTTCCGGAATCCAGCGGCATTTCGATAAAGGGAGGCAACTGCTGGATAAAATGATCGACCAGTTGGGAGAGGATGACCCGGTCGTAGCTAAACTGGCATCGGTGATGGATGCCTATGCCGGTGCAACAAAGGCCATCGGGACATTTCTGGAGCGAACCCGGGGCATCGAGAATTTTGATCCGAAGGATCTTCACCAGATGGATGTGCGGTTTGAGCGTTAGGCTCCGACGGCAACGGCAACGCCGTCAGGACCACAGCTCGACCCGATTTCCTTCGGGATCAAACACAAAGCACGCCCGCGTCCCCCAGGTCTTTTTGATGGGCGTCACATCGACACCTTCTGAAAGCATTCGGTCGTGAACGGCATCGATGTTTTCCACTTGCCAGGACAGCGTAATGCCGGCCCCGCCGGTACTGGGTACCGAAGTGCGGGCGGCATCGGCGACACTCAGACAGACACTCCCGGTCAGCTGGAATTCCACGAACCACCCTTTTTCCATAAGAACCGGGAGTTTGATCACATCACGATAGAACCGAACCGTTTCTTCCCATCGGTTGCAGTATAAAATGGTATTGGTGCGGTTTATTCTCAATGGTTTCATTTATAATCATTGGATTTCCGGTTTGTTAGGGACCCGGCACCACAGCCTATGTCAGACATCGGATGGTGTCAACTGAGTCACCGTTCGAATCAACCAACGAAGAATTGGAGACCCGACATGATCAAACTCATCGATCTACTCAAGATTGCCGGCGTGTATTTGAACAGCTACAAAATTCACTGTGCGGCGGGAAAAGAGGATCCTCCTTTGGAGGCCTTTTTCGAAGGCCGGTTCAAGGCGTGGCAGGAGCATCAAAACCAGCAGAATTTTAGGTGCGATGAAATCATCTCCTTGATCCATATGCAGAACGACAAGTGGCTGTTTGCCGGCATCTATCAGGTTCTGGGTGTCAAGCACCGAAAAATGGGGGAAAAAAGCTGGTTTGAATATGGCACCCAAGAGATGGCCGGCCTCGATCATCTCACCGGTCGGGTGGTGGTCCAGTTTCGCAAGCATTTTATCGCATCCTACCTGATTGGCACAAAATATATAGACAAGCTGATGGTATCCGAGATTCGTGACAAACGGATGCGGGTTTCAGACTTTCCCGGGTACAATGCGGTGAATCTGTCCTACCGGTTGCTGCGGACCGTTGTAAGAAAAAACATACCGCAATGGAAAGCGGCATTGAGCAATGTGGGCGGGGTGTATTTAGTCACTGACAACCATACCGGAAAACATTTCGTCGGCAGCGCCAATGGCGGAGATACGATCTGGCATCAGTGGGTCTCTTATGCCATCAGCGGCCACGCAGATATCAAACCCTTGCGCCAGTTGCTGAGCCGTGAACCGGGCGACTATCAGTTCAACTTCCAGTTTTCGATTCTCGAAGTCTTCGACTTGAATGCAAGCAGGGACTATGTCGATTCCAGAGCGAAACACTGGAAAGAGGTGCTCCGGTCAATAGCGTTCGGCTACAACGAAAAATAAAAGGCGGCCGTCTTTTCTAAATTTTGCAGGAGGTTTACCCCATGGCTAAAAGCCCCCCGAAAGACAGCATCGGCGGCGATAGTGCCCCGAATTCAGCCACCACACTAAAAGATGAAATCCAGCGTCACATCCGGTTCACCATGGGCAGAGACCCGGCCAAGCCCAACCGCCATGCCTGTTTCACGGGATTGGCTTACAGCGTCCGTGACCGCCTCATCGACCGGTGGATTCGCACGCAACGCTCGCAGTATGACACCCTGGCCAAACGGGTTTACTTTCTCTCCCTGGAATTTCTGCCGGGCCGCTTTTTAATCAACTATCTCATCAGTCTCAAGATGGAAGACGAGGCCCGCCGCACGGTGGAGGAGATGGGCTTCGACCTGGATGAACTGGAGGAGGAAGAGTGGGATGCGGGCCTGGGAAACGGCGGCCTGGGGCGCCTGGCCTCCTGCTACATGGATTCCCTGGCCTGCCTGGATCTTCCCGGTTACGGCTACGGCATCCGCTACGACTACGGCATCTTCCACCAGACGATCGAAAACGGCTGGCAGCGGGAACAGTGCGACAACTGGGCCCGCAGGGGAACCCCCTGGGAGATCCGCCGGGGTGAATATCTGGCGCCGGTGCGCTTTTACGGACGCACCGAAACCTACACCGATGCCGCCGGCCGCCAGTGCTACCGCTGGGTGGACGGCGAGGTGGTCATGGCAATGGCCTGCGACATTCTCGTCCCCGGCTACGGGGATGATTTCGTCACCAACATGCGGCTGTGGCGGGCCCAATCCAGCCGGGAGTTCAACCTGGACGAATTCAACCAGGGGGACTACATCGGCGCCGTCGAGGCCAAGGTGCTCAGCGAAAACATCTCCGGTGTACTCTATCCCAGCGACGAAATGGAACAGGGCCGGGAACTGCGTCTGAAACAGCAGTACTTTTTCGTGGCAGCCACCCTGGCCGATATTCTTCGGCGATACAAAAAACTGAATCGGGATTTTTCCGAGTTGCCCGACTTCGTGGCCATCCAGCTCAATGACACCCACCCGGCCATCGCCATTCCCGAACTCATGCGTCTGCTCATGGACGAGGAAGGGCTGGCATGGGACAACGCATGGCCCATCTGCGAGAAGACCTTCGCCTACACCAATCACACGGTACTGCCCGAAGCCCTGGAGACCTGGCCAGTGGATCTCATCCGCCACCTTCTGCCCCGGCACATGGAGATCATCTTCGAGATCAACCGCCGTTTCCTGGCCATGGTCGGCACCGATCAAAAGGCGGACAACGACCTTCTGGAACGCGTTTCTCTTATTGTAGAAGGTGGACAACAGCGGATTCGCATGGCTCACCTGGCCATCGTGGGCAGCCACACCGTCAATGGCGTGGCCGAACTTCACAGCAGGATCATCAGGGAGTCGCTGTTCAAGGATTTCGACGCCATCTTTCCCGGCCGTTTCGCCAATGTCACCAACGGCATCACACCCCGCCGATGGCTGGCCCAGGCCAATCCGCCCTTGGCCGGATTGATCAACGATACTATCGGCCCCGAGTGGATCACCGATCTGGACCGGCTGCGGGAACTGGAATCCCTGGCCGAGAATGCCGAGTTTCGCCGACGCTGGATCAAAACCAAGCGGGACAATAAAAAACGGCTGTCGCGCTATATCCTGCGGAAACTAGGCCTGGGCGTAGATCCGGACACCCTGTTTTCCGTACAAGTCAAGCGCATCCACGAATACAAGCGTCAACTGCTCAACGTACTCCACGTGATCACCCTGTACCACCGCATCCGGACTAACCCCGGCGCGTCGGTTGTGCCACGCACCGTCATCTTTGCCGGCAAGGCCGCCCCGGCTTACCACCAGGCCAAACGCATCATTAAGCTGATCAATGCCGTGGCCGCGAAAACCAACAATGACCCGGATGTCCAGGGAAAACTGCGGGTGCTCTTCCTGCCCAACTACTGCGTCTCTCAGGCCGAGAAGATCATTCCGGCGGCGGACCTGTCCGAACAGATTTCCACCGCCGGCATGGAGGCCTCGGGAACGGGCAACATGAAGATGTCTCTGAACGGGGCATTGACCATCGGCACCCTGGACGGGGCCAATATTGAAATCATGGAGGAAGTGGGAGAGGAAAACATCTTCATCTTCGGCCTGACGGCAGACCAGGTGACGTCCCTTCGCAACGGCGGGTACAACCCGCGGGCCTATTACGACAGCGATGCCGAACTTAGACAGGCCCTGGACAGCATCAGCCGGGGTGATTTTTCCCCCGAAGATCCCTATCTCTTCTCACCAATCGTAGAATCGCTTTTGCACCGGGGAGATTACTACATGGTTTTGGCCGACTACCGGGCTTATGTGACCGCTCAGGAGGCGGTGAGCAAACTCTTTATCGACAAGGACGAATGGACCAAAAAATCGATCCTCAACACCGCCCGCATGGGAAAATTCTCCAGCGACCGGTCGGTCATGGAATACGCCGACAACATCTGGGGGTTGAAACCGCTGCCGTCGGTGGGGGAGTGAGAAAGGAGGTCACCCATATGACCGAAAATCAGAAACCCACAGCCTTTTCCGCGTCGGTATCCATCGCTCGGCAGCCCATATTTGACGAAAACCGTCGATTGTGGGGGTATGAGCTATTTTGCGTGGGTGAGGAACCGTCGGCAAGGCCGTCTGATTGCGAACCGGAAGGCAGCACGGCGATCAGCGTTGCAGCCAGCGCATATATGGGGCTCCAGCAGATCCTGAAGCAGGGCCAAAAAATCATGCTCAATTTCGATGAGATGGGCATCCTGGACGACATGCCCTATGCCCTGCCACCGGTGCTTGCCGCCGTCCAGGTGGATGAACAGGTATTTTTACGCCCGGCCATCCCGCAAATGTTAGAACGTCTCAAGTCGAATGGCTATCTCATCGCCGTTCGCGGATTCAGTGGAGATCGACAATTACATCCGCTTTATCAACTGGCGGACATCATTGCCGTACCGATGATCGGCAGACAGAAAGAGGAAGTATCAACACTCCTGGCAACCATCCACAATGTGGATGCCAAGCTGCTGGCCCGGCGGGTGGATGATACCGCCAGGTTCGAGATGTGCAGGGAGGCGGGAGTCACCCTGTTCGAAGGGGCCTTTTTCAAGCAGCCGGACACCATCACTGTCCGCAAAATGACCTCCAACGAGGTGTCACGCCTCAAGCTGCTGCATAGTATTGAGCAGCAGGACCCGGATATCGATCGTCTGGCGGAAACCATTCAATCCGATGCTGCCATCAGCTTCCGCCTGCTGACCTACCTGAACTCGGCGGCCTTCGGGTTCTCTCAGAAGATCAAATCCATCCACCATGCCATCCGGCTTTTGGGGTGGCAGAAGCTGAAGAGCTGGCTTCGGGTAGTCCTGCTCAACGACATGAGCCAGGCTGCAGATGCGCCGGATCTGATTCAGCTCTCCGCCCAACGGGGCAAGTTTCTGGAACTGGTGGCACAGAGCCACGATTTCTGGGGGTTCGATCCGGAAAGCCTGCACCTGCTGGGACTGTTTTCCCTGCTGGACACTATGCTGAGAACACCCATGGATGAAATCGTCACTTTTCTGCCCATCGAAAACAGACTCAAAAGCGCCCTGCGCCGGGATACCAACAACGAATACCTGCCCCTGGTTCAGTTGGCCCAGTGCGTCGAGGAGGCCCGCTGGGAGGATGCCGCGGCCATGATGCAGCAGCTCAACCTGAATCGGGAGAAGGTGACCGCAGCATTCAAGGATGCCGTGGAATGGGCGGATCAGCTGTCATCGATACATACCGTGGAACTGAAGTAAGCAAGCCGCGACCCCTTAAAGCCAGAAAAAATAACAGAGCTTCCGATTCAGGAAATTTCTGCTGTTTGGGAATATCCGGCTACTCTTCCTTGATCACAATCTCCTCGCCAAGCGTGGCCCCCAGGAGCAGTTCGATATCACGCCCGTCGGTGGAGAAATCCTTCGGCGTATATTCCGTGGCCGGCTTGCCGCCGCTTTCACTGGCCGGAAGCATCCCCATGCACTGGTATGCCTCGGCCACCAGCTCGCTGCAGAACAGGCTGGAGAGATCCTCTTCCACATGGCCCAGCGGCCCGTCCCACACGGCCTTTACCATCTGGATGAGGTACTCCTCATAGGGGCGGTCTTTTACATCCTGGCGAAAACGGGAAAGGGCCTTTAGCATTTCAGACGTTCGGGAAACGGAAAGATGCCGGACCGCCACCTTTCCGTTGTAGCCCTTCACCGCCTCGCTCAATACATTGATTTGCACCCCGTTTTTCAGCGTTCCTTCAAAAAAGTCCTTGGCCTTGCACACCGGTGTACTCTGGTAAAGCAATGCCACGTCCGGCTCTTTCACCCGCACCACCATGGCCACATGGGACCAGGTGCACAAGGCGCCGATCTTCAGCCCCATGCTGATCAGGCCTTTTCCTGAGAACAAAACGATGTCACCAGTGTCCAGCTGTTCTCTCACATCATCGTAGATCGCCATTTTCCCACTCCTCTCTCCAAAGGGTTATCGGAATACGGCCAGCCGCAGGGATGGCAATACCTGCACGGGCCTATTCATCGGTATCCAGCAAATCCTGAAGCACCTGCCGTTCCGGGGCATCAGGCAGGACACCGAAAAGGCTGGCCTCCAGAACGACCTCTCCGTTCTGGTTGGTGAAGACGGCTTCGGCCTCTGCGCGGTTCGTTTCATCGACGGATGTGAGGGTACAGCGGCAGGTGACGGTATCGTTGAAATAGACCGGTTTTTTAAATCGAAAATTCATCTCTGAGGCCAGCCATCCCATCTGGCCCCCCATCTCGGTGATCATGCTCCCCACGAGAAGACCGTGGCAAACCCGGTCCCTGAATCCCTTGAGTTCCACGAACCGCTTGCTGAAGTGAATGGGGTTATGGTCCCGGGTCACTTCGGTAAAGGCATCGACATCTTTTTCGGTGAACGTCCGGGTGATGGTAAAGGTGTCGCCGGCGTTCAGTCCGGCGGCGGTTCGGCGGCGAATGTCAACCATGGCAGATCTCCTTTGAAAGCGGGTTTTACCATTATCTGACAGTATCCTTCAAGGGGTGGTTGGGAATTGATTGTCAGCCTTGGCAATGACGACAAAGCGTTCGTCTATCGCTTTATTTGATTACCGATTAAGGGCCGCGCCGTCCCCTTGCCCGCGTTTTTTACCAGACATTGCGCCCGTAATAATACGCATTTCAGATTGAAAAAAGGTTGCTAAAAACCCGTCAAGCCAATAAATCCAGTAACGGAGGGTGATGCAGAAACACGTTCGTCATCACCTTCGCCATAAAGGAGATGCAGTGAAACAGGAAAAAATAGTCGTCATCGGTTGTGCGGTTCTATGTGTGGACATGAAACACACTGCCAGGCAGTTGGGGCTGGCGGTCGACTTCAAATTCCTGGAAGCCGGGCTTCACGAACGGCCGGATGTACTGAAGAAGAAACTTCAGGAGACCATCGATACGGTGTCGGCAGCCGGCAAGGCCGGTCGCATCGTCATCGGCTACGGTGTCTGCGGCAGGGGCACCACCGGCATCCAGTCCCGCGATATCCCCCTGGTCATCCCCAAGGTGCACGACTGCATCGCCATGTTCTTAGGCGGGCCCAAAGCCTACCACAAGGAGTTTAAAAAATTCCCAGGCACTTACTATATCTCCGCCGGGTGGTACGAGGAGAAGTCCATCCCGGTTTCCCAACGCAAGCTGCAGGCCTGGTTCGGCGACAAGCGAGTGTACTATGACGATATCGCCCGCCAGTACGGCGATCAGGCGGCGGACCGAACGATCAATTTTCTCAACTCGTGGCAAAAGAATTATCAGCGGGCCGCCTATATCGATACCGGTGCCAGGAGCGGATCAAAATACGAGGACCACGCCAGGGAGATGGCCGATGCCTATGGGTGGACGTACGAAAAAGTCTCCGGTAGTCTGGCCCTGATCGAAAAGATGCTTACCGGCACCGAAACCACGGACGACATCCTTTTTGTCGAACCCCGCCACGTCATCGAATTCGATGCCGTGACGGGCACGCTGTCATCGCACCCCTTGTGGGAAGAAAAGCCCGCAAAGGACGATAGAACCACCATTTTCGTCGATGACCAGACATCCCCGCCGCACACCGTCAGAATCGGATTGGGCATCGATGCCGGCGGCACTTATACGGATGCCGTCATCTACAATTTCAAAACCGGAGAGACGCGATGCAAGGGCAAGGCGCTGACCACCCGCTGGGATTTTACCATCGGCATTAGCCAGGCTCTGGAGAAACTGAATCCGAATCAGCTGAAGCAGGTGGAGATGGTGGCCCTGTCCACGACCCTGGCCACCAATGCCATCGTGGAGGGCGACGGCCAGAAAGTGGGACTGCTGCTCATGCCCCCTTACGGCATTTACGATCCGGGGGATTATCCCCATGAACCCAAAACGCTGGTCCCCGGCCGTCTGTCAATCACCGGCGAGGAGATCGAGCCCGTCGATGAAGGCCAGGTGCGGCAGATCGTCAAGTGCATGGTGGAGAGAGACCAGGTCAGCGCCTTTGCCGTATCCGGTTTTGCCGGCGCCATCAATCCGGACCATGAGATGACGATTAAGGGCATCATCCGGTCGGAAACAGGTCTCTTCGTCACCTGCGGCCATGAATTGTCCACCATCCTCGATTTCAAGATCCGGGCGACTACGGCGGTGCTAAATGCCCGGATCATCCCCCGACTGAGCAGACTCATCGCTAACCTCGAAAAAGCGCTGAAAAAGATGGAAATTCTCGCGCCCATCGTAGTGGTCAAGGGAGATGGTACCCTGATGCGTGCGGAAATGGCCAAGGAGCGGCCGGTGGAAACCATCTTCTCCGGACCGGCGGCCAGCGTGGCCGGCGCCAGACATCTCACCGGCCTTGAAGATGCTCTGGTGGTGGATGTGGGGGGCACCACTACAGACACGGCGGCAGTAGAGCGTGGCAGCGTCCGCGTCTGCAGCACCGGATCCACCGTGGCCGGCCGACGGACCCACGTGCGGGCCCTGGACATCCGCACCGCCGGACTGGGGGGAGACAGTCTCATCAACCGGGAAAAGGGCGTCTTTTCCATCGGGCCCCGCCGGGTGGCACCCATCGCCTGGCTGGGATCCAATTTTGTCGGCGCTGATAAGGCCATCGATTATCTGAGCACCCGTCTGCGCCGTTTCGAGACGTCCACCCGAAATATGCAGATCCTTGCCGTCACCGGAACAGTGGACCATCTTCAGCTGACGGAAATGGAGAAAAAAGTCCTGTCCCTGCTTGAAAATCGACCTCGTTCCATCGACGAACTGACCCGTAAAACCAGTGTTCTCATCGATCGTCACCTTCCCCTGGAACGTCTTGAAGAGAACTTTGTTATCCAGCGATGCGGACTGACCCCAACTGACCTACTCCATGTTGCCGGCGAATTTCAACGCTGGAACACGGCGGCTGCCGGAAAGTTTTTCCGGATGATCGCCGCCCTGAGCAAAAGAGATGAAGCCTCGCTGCGGCAGCAGCTGCTGGAAACGGTGTCGCGGAACCTGGCCCTTGAGATTTTAAAGCGCCAACTGGATGATGAGGTGAACCCCGAAGCCCTGCACAGCTGCCCGGTCTGCCAGGCCCTGATGAACAACGTCTTTTCCGGAGGCAACAGCCAGTATCGCATACACATCGATTTCAAGCGGCCGGTGATCGGCATCGGTGCGCCTATCGCCTTTTTCCTTCCCCGGGCCGCCGCCATGATTGGCGCCCAGGCCGTACTGCCGGAGCATGCCGACGTGGCCAACGCCATCGGGGCCATCACCAGCAACGTCGTCATTGAACGCCAAGTACGGATCGTTCCCGGTGGCGGCAGCGGGTTTTTCATCGAAGGCCTTTCGGGTGCCAGACGCTTCAAGGGTTTCGAAGAGGCGGATGCCTTTGCCAAAAACGAACTGGCCGGCATGGTGAGAACACTGGCCAGGGAAGCCGGCACCAGCAATAGAAAAGTCACCATCGAAACCGAGGATCAACTCCCCGTGGATGCCGGTGGCCATCCGATCTTTATCGGCCGGATCCTCAAAGCGCGACTCACCGGTCCGCCTGATCGCGTTGTCACAAATACCCCGGCTGCCATGGCCGGATGATACCCTGTATTCCTATTTTCCCTCCTGGAAGATTTTTTCGATCTCTGCGTCCAGCTCTTCGTTGCCGTTTTTTGCCTTGAACTCCTGCCACCTGGCGCTGTCCTGCTGATAACCGGAAATCACCTGCCGGCGGACGCTCTCCTTGACCTCCGCCTTTTCCAAAACCGCCAGCACATAGACATCGGAACTTGGGGAGAGCCACATGTCCTTTTCCCTGGAGCCAGACAAGGTCTCGTCGGTGACCAGTTTGGAGACCTGCTTGGAGAAGGCATCCAGGGTCTGGTCGTCGCCGATGCCCGTCTGCTGGGCAAAGGTGTTTACCAGCCCCCGCACCTTGACCGACACCTGCCGGGCCAGTTCGCTGCGGGCGTTGGCCAAGGCCTCGGTGCGGGCAAACTGGATGCCGCCCTTGCCGATGCGGGCCGATCCCACGGCTGAGAACTTCTCCCCTTTGTATTCAGCGAGCACCCAATCCGGGGCATGCTCGTACTCTTCTTCGAGGAGTTCGTTGTCGATCTTTTTCACCTTCCTGCCGCAGCCTGCCAGGGCCAGCATCAGAACCAGGGATACTACCATCAGGATAAGGATTGTTCGTTTCATGAGGCCTCCTGTAAAACGTGTTTGTTTTCGGTGGTTATTGAGCGAGCCCTAAGGTACCCAGGGAACGAACAAGCTTCTTCGCCACCTGTACCGCCACGCCGTCCACGGACCGGCGGGCCGCTTCGCCTTCATCCACATGGCCTTTTCTCAAACTCTCATCGAAAGCGGCGATCTGAACGTCGGTGTCCATATCCACCAGTTGAACGTCGGCCATGGCACGGATGAAGCGGACGTCAGGGTTGCCCAGATCCAGCGGCTGTACACTGATGGTTCCGGTGATCAGGCCGGCAGCTTCATCCCGATATGGGGTGAGCGTGTATCCATCGCTGGACAGCACGGCGTTAAGTCGCCGCGTGAAGGGCGGTGCCGGATTGCCTTCCAGCTGAATGAACAGGGAGACTTCACGAGCCAGCCGCTCCCGCTCAACGATGATGCCCGATCGGTCATCGACGCCGGGCGTCGCCGGCCGGCCCAAAACGGAGAGTCGGCTTTCGATGGCCGCCTGACGCACCATCAATGCGGTAATGCCGTTCAGGGCCGCCAGCCGGGAGAGCCGTCCCTGAACGGCGTGGAGAGCCTCCACCTGGCCGTCCACGGCCATCTGGGTTTCCGCCAGTTCACGCTGCCACCGGCTGGCCGCCGGCCGGCGGTCCAGCACGGCAAGGGCCCGGAACCCCCCGGCGGCCTCATCCGGCCAGACGCGGCCGATGCGGGCGCCTTCCAGCTGAACGTCCGTGTGGATACGAACCGTCTGCTCCACCTGCTTGTCGAACTGCTCCGGCAATCCCTCCCCCATCCACGAGGTGGCCTGCTGGATGGTCCGAGCATAGACTCGGGATTCGAAGATGGCGGCCAGCTCGGCCATGGCCGCCCGTTTGGCTTCCCCTTCGGTGGCCCCGGCGGCTTCGGCGGTCAGGAACCGTTTGTCTGGAAAGGGATCGGCCGCCGACTCTTCGTCGGAAAGTTTCGACCCCGCACAGCCGGCGGCCACAAGCACAACCAGAGCGATTGTCATCCAATGCATTCGTTTCATCGGCTTTCTCCATGGGTGGTTGCGATCACAAAAGCGCCGCTATTGTGTCGTTTCAACGCTTACCGGCACCGGGTAGCGAAGGTCCCGGAATAGGTACCGGGTGGTTCCCGGTTCCACCGACAGGGGCCCGAGATCCGCCACCATTCCTCCGCAGGCCTGAAGCTCACCACTATACTCGCCGGCGGGTACATGCATGCGGGTCATATATATCCGGCCGGGCAGGGTCCGCCAGCTGCGGGTGTCGGCCCGCTCCAACAGGAGGATGTTGACCAGGTTCAAGATCGCCTCGATGGCCCGCTGGTCGTCGCGGTTGTCGCGGGAGCGGGCAATGCTGTGAATGGCCACCTGCTTGGCCACCGCCCGGGCAATGGCTTTGGCCAGGATCCGCCCTTTCCGGTCGTCGAGGTCCTTGACGGCGATGCGGTTGATGTCTTCCACCAGCACCAGATCCGCCTCGAAAAAATGGTCTTCGCCGTAAAGATTCAGTCGACCGTGGCTGCAGCGGGGCGGCATGACCACCATCCGCGGGAAAGCCACGCCTATGGGGCCGTGAAAGGTGGGGACCACCACCATGTCCTGGACCTTCCGGGGTGCGTATCCGGCAAAGGTGATAAAGACTACCTTGCCCTGATCCGGCCAGTCGTCGGATCGGGTCCACTGGTCGATGCGGTCACCGGGAACGAGACTCTCGATGTCCTCGATGCGGTCCACGGCTGAAGCCGCCCGCACCAGATCCGCCATCAGTATCTCCGGCAGGCCGGTGCCGTATGTCCGGTAGTCCTCCAGGTAGACCTCAACGGCCCGGCGGTAATCGATGAAGGCCTCGTCCCATTGGCCGTCCGACTCGTGGAGAATGCCGCTCAGATACCGGGCAAAGGCGTCCTCTTTGTACACATTTTTCTTCTCGTACTTATCGTTGTAGATGGCCAGCAGCGTGTCGAGTCGGCGGGCTTCCACCAGAGCCTCGTCAGGCTGGCCGGCCTGCAGGTAGCCGATGGCGGACATCAGGTGAATCATCACCCGCTCGAAATCCTCGCCGGCGTATGCCAGGACCGTGTCGTTGGTGACCATGGACAGGGCGTTTAGGGTGATGCTTTCGGTCCATAGGGCTTCGGCAAGGTCTTCGGCGCTGCGGAAGTGCTCCTGGGCGGCGTCGAGGTTCCCGCATTGCATGTACACCATGGCCGCATCCAGCAGGTAGAGCAGCTGTTCGTTGCTGCCGTATGCATCCCCTCTCTCATGGATCAGGGCGATGGCCGCCGGGCAGTCACCGCCTGCCAGGTTTTCATCCAACTTGGAGAAGATATTGCCGCCGGCGCAACCGGACAGGACCAGCGTCGCCAGGATGATGGTTAACAACTCTCGCATGGTTGGCCCGTGCTGGATGGTTCAATCCGGTCTAGAAACCGAAGCGGCTGCGCTTGACCAGTTTTTTGATTTTCTTCTCTCCGATCCACACCTTGCGGTGGCTCTGGATGTCGATCAGTTCCAGGTTGACCTGGTAGTACTTCACCTCTTTGCCTTCAATGCGGTCGGAGATGGTATTGATGGCCCCCTGAAGCATGAAGTCGGCCCCGGCCTCCTCCCCCTCCTCCTTGGCGGTGGCTTCGGAAGCGTGGGCCGCCTGGTCCTTTCTCTCTTCGCGAATCTCCTCCCGCTCGACGCTGCTGGCAACAAATTCCACCTCGCCGGAATTGATCAGGGCGCGTTCCAGATCCTTGACGAAGGTCCGGGTATTGATGTGTTCGTCGCTGCGGTTACGCACCGACCCTACGATCACCACTGGGTCCTTTCCCCGGCCGGCACGGAACCTGTCGATCCAGGGCCGGGATAGCACATCGCTGATCATCTCCTCGGACACCAGCCGGGAATCCGTGTCGTTCCATCGCCCGCTCAGGTCCACGGTCTCATCGACACCCATTCGATCCACTTTCACCGAGGCGCAGCCGGCCACCAGCAGGCCGACCGCCAGCATAGTCAAGAATTTTTCAGACAGCGCGCGTTTAAACATGCCTCAAATGCTCCTTATGTGCGAAAACGTGATCGACCTTTGACGATCAAGATGACCGCCTTTCACACCGAGCCATGGAAGCGCGGCTCGGGCAATCAGTATACCGCGTCATGGCGCCGGTTGGAATAGAAAATTCCGTGGCCCTAAAAATCGTTGATGGCATCCACCAGCTGCCGCAGCCGCCCGAAGTCCCGCTTGTTGAAATCCATCACCAGCCGTGGCAGATCGGCCAGTTCAGGCTCGTTCATCTCATCGTCAAAGGGGCCGGAAAGGTACATACCCCCGCCGGGGATTAAAATGCCCGCGAAATCTTTTTTGAGCGTGTTCACATGTCCTTGATCCAGGGGCGTGGACATGCGGATGACCAACTGTTCGCCCACGTATCGCAGACTATGGTACCTGGAGTAAAAATGGTGGATCCGGGCAACGGCATCCTCGGGGCGGGTCACCTGTTCGATGAGGCGAAAGTCGTCTCGGGAAATATACCCGAGGCGCGACAGCTCGTTTTCCAGAAAACTGCACAACCGCTCCCAGTAAGTTCCCTCGGGTTCATCGATGAAAATCAGGGGCAGCGGATAGCGTTTGCCGGTCTGCAGCAGCGTGATGGACTCCATGGCCTCATCCAGGGTGCCGAACCCGCCGGGAAAAAGCATCACCGCATCCGCCTCCTTCAGAAACGCCACCTTGCGGTTGAAAAAGTACTTGTAGGTGATGTAACGGGGATTGCCGACCAGCACGGGGTTGGGCTTCTGTTCGAAGGGCAGTCGGATATTGACGCCGAAAGAGTGCGCCGGTCCGGCGCCTTCGTTGGCGGCCTGCATGATTCCGGGTCCGCCACCGGTGATCACCATGAATCCCGCCTCGGCCATCTTTTTACCAAGGTCCCTGGCCATCTGATACAGCTGGGTATCGGGCTTGATCCGGGCCGAGCCGAAGACCGTCACCTTGCGCACGTCCCTGTAAGGGCCAAACACCTTGGCCGTGAACCGCATCTCCTTCAGGGATGAATTCATCAGCTTCAGGTCGGCGCGGCCGCCGTTCTCCTGTCCGGCCTTCAAACCGGCTAAAATGATCTCCCGCACAATATCCGGGTGGGCAATATCGCCCACCTGGGCCATCAACTGGTCGATGGCATCGTCCACCAAACCGTTGGTCCGGGTAAAATGCAGTTCCACGGGTGTCGAAGGTTCTTTGTCGCTGCTGTCCTGCATTGCCGTTATTCCTTTGCTGTAGGTTGACTATGAAATCACTATAGTAACCGTTTTTGGGCGATTCGCAAGCGCGGAGTTACCGTTCACTAACGACCGCCGTCCACTGGACCGGAAAGTAGGCCTGGATGTTACAACACCGCTAAGCGTGATTATAATGGGATGAAAGCGAAGAAAGGAGGCATGCCATGCAGCTTTCACAGTTTACCGTTACGGGAAACGTGCTGACCCTTGAGGTTCGGTCAGAGATCCGTCAGGCCCGATTCAAGGCCATCTGCCGGGATATGGACCAGGCCGTGGCTGCCCTGGGTCGTGTTCGTATGGTGCTCGTGATGCGGCATTACCCCTCTTTCAACAGCGCCGAAGATTTTTACGACGATATGCGCTTTTTAAGGCTGTACGACCACGCCATCGACAAGGTAGCCGTGGTGTGCGACCGGTTCTGGAAGGACACCTGGGTGGGAATTTTCTGCCTGTTCAGCGGTATACGGATGGACTTCTTTGAAATATCTCAGGCCAATGCGGCAGCCCGATGGATTCAGGGTGAGTAAAGCCTTCCCGTGAATAGCCACGGGAAGGCTTTCCGGTATGGTGTCGAACCGCCACAGCCATCGTATTCCACGCTGTTTGCGGTGGGAAATAGGCTCGAATCAATGGTTCAAGCAAAACCTAAAACCGGCAGACGGAATCCGAGCGACAGGCAAATCGCGGCCATCCAATCCCTTCAGGAGGACCGGTAAAAACGGATCATGAAATTGCTGGCCGCCGGCAGACTTCCCGGACCGATGACAAGTGTGGACATTCAGCCCCTGAACCCATAATGAAACATCTCATAACGGGTATTACCGCCGAGCAGGGCGTCTATCTCTGCCTGAATCGCCTGCCGTTCCTTGCTCAGCAGCCACTTTTCCCAATCTTCGGCAGATTCCCAGGTGCTGATGACCAGAAACACATCGGGCCGGTCTCCCTTGTTACCGGGGACCGTCCGTGTAATCAGTACTTTGACGCTCATGGGCTCCTCCTTTTTCCTGTGGGGTGAAGACGCGTGCAATCGACCGTTGCGGATTGTCGATAGAAGGGTTTCCGGCAAATTAAAGGTAAACGGCGGTATAGGCGATCGATGGAACGGCGTAGCGTGTGCCGGCTGCAACGGTAATCTGATTTATTAAATGACGATATCGATAGATTGTCAAACGGATATTGCGGGTGACGGATACACTTCCTGAGAACATCGCTTCATTCATCCAGACTGCGGTGGCCATTCACGGGCTCAATTTCATCCGCCGGAGGCCCCCAGATCCACAACCACTCGCCCCTTCTGCTGGCCCTTGAGGATCAGGTCGATGTTGTCGCTAAGCCCGTCGAGGGAAATCTCTTTTGAAAGCTCCTTGAATCCGTCGATTTTCCACGGGCCGGTCAGGTTTTCCCACACCTTGAGACGGATACCCATGGGGCAGTTCTGCGAGTCGATGCCGATCAGCCGGATGCCGCGCAGGATGAAGGGAAAGACCGTCAGCGACAGGTCCGGCGAGGCCACGTTGCCGCAGCAGGTGACGGTGCCCCAGGGCTGGGTTGACTTGATGGCGGTGGTCAGGATCTCCCCGCCCACGGTGTCTACCACACCGGCCCACTGCGCTTTGAGCAGCGGCCGGCCGCTGGTGTCCGCCGCCCGGGAACGACCGATGATGTCGGCGGCACCGAGGCCTTTCAGAAATGCTTCCCCCGACGTCTTGCCGGTAACGGCCGCCACCGTGTACCCCAGCTTGGCCAGAATCGCCACGGAGACGCTACCCACCCCGCCGGTGGCGCCGGTGACCAGCACCGGGCCATCTTCAGGGTTAATCCGCTCGGTGAGAAAAAGGATGCTCATGCCGGCGGTGAATCCGGCAGTGCCGTAAATCATGCTCTCTTTCAGGGAGAGGCCATCGGGCAGGGGCACCACCCACCCGGCCGGCACCCGAACGTACTGGCCGAATCCGCCGGCGGTGTTCATTCCCAGGTCATAACCGGTCACCAGCACCTGGTCCCCTTTTGCAAATGCATCCGCCTTGCTTTCAGCAACCAAACCCGCCGCGTCGATGCCCGGGGTGTGGGGATAATTCCGGGTCACGCCCTTGTTGCCGGTGGCCGATAGGGCGTCTTTATAATTCAGAGAGGAGTAGTGCACCCGGATAAGGACATCGCCGTCGGGCAAATCATCCACCGTTCTTTTTTTGATCTGCCTGACATAACTGTTGCCTTCACCGGCGTCCACAACCAACGCGTTGAATGTCTTAGATGTCATGGCGTCGAGGGGGATGGCTTGCCGGTGTCGGAGTTCCTGCCACCACCCCGCCCCTGACCGCCGCCACGGTTGCCACATCGTCCTTTTCCGCCTCCCCGGCCGCCGCCTTTTCCACCTTGGCCAGCACCACGGCCACCCTGCCCTTTGCCGGTCCCGGTGCTGCCGGGGCCTGTACCATCTTTCTGGGGCATACAAATACCTCCTTTTTTACCGGCGGCACCAGCATCTGTCAGCCTAATGGTCTCAGCACCTCCGGCGGGTTATCACGGCAGCATGGACTACCAATACCCCTGGGCATTGGGTTCGGAAACCAGTTTGGCTTTTCCGTCTACAAACGCTGCCACCGCCTCACGAACCGTACCGCTCACATCACCGGCCACTTTGACCCCTGCGACATCCAGGGTTTTGAAGGCGTTGGGGCCGCAGAACCCGGTGAGCAGAACCTCGGCTTTCTTGTCACTGATCATGGTGGCGGCCTGTATGCCGGCACCCTTGAAAGCGTTGACATTCTCGGCGTTGTCCAGCACCTCGAAATCCAAGGTGTCGGAATCAACAATGAGGATATAGGCCGCCCGTCCAAAACGGGGGTCCATGGGCGAATCCAAATCCTGTCCCGTGGATGTAACGGCAATTTTCATCGATTTTCCTCCCTATTTTGTCAATTACCTGTATTCATTGGTTAAAAAAACGATTCTTCGACAGACCTTGCACATTAAGGTGTGCTAATCTTTTGTCGTGAGGGGCACTCCCGGCACGCCGTAATGACAAAAAGATGAATCGAAATCTATAAACCGGACTCTTGGCGAAGATCTCACTGTCCGCCGCCGCCGCCACATACCTGATCATCGGATATCATGGTCAGTTTCCCGGTAATGAGATCTTCCACCACCGGACGGATGTCCGGCCGCTGGTCGTCGTGGTAGACATCGATGCCTGCCTGACGGAACCCCACGAGCGGCCGCATGCCGATACCGCCTACGATCAGGGCATTCACCTGATTATCTGCCAGCAGGTTCACCGGCACCATGCAGCCGCCCTGAACGTGGCTTTGGTTGTCGATGGTGGAGACCTTTTCGATGGCCCCGCCTTTCACGTCTACCAGGGTAAAGGTGTCACAATGGCCAAAATGACCAGACCGTTTGCCGTCAAGGCCTCCCGCTTCCATCGAAGGGATGGCGATTCTTCCGTTTTCCATGTTGATCGTGTACTCCTTTCTAATGCTACCGTCGATTATGCGGCCGTCATGGCCGGTGTATTCATGATGGTTGTCCAAACCTGTCGCAGATGCTCGCCGGCCGACCCGTTGCCGTCGAATTCCAGAAGGGTCTTTCCCTGCACCATAGCCCGGGTGAAAGTCGGATCGAAGGGAATTCGACCGACCATCGGCAGTCCCCCGTCACGAGCCATCCTTTCAATGGTGGCGGTGTTATCCAGGTTCAGATCGAACTTGTTGATGCACACCATCACCGGCACCTTGAAATGCCGGCACAGCTCAATGGCCCGGGCCATGTCGTGGATGCCGGAAACGGTGGGTTCAGCAACGATCACCGCGCTGGTGGCACCGCCCACCGAGGCGATCACCGGGCAACCCACACCCGGGGGGCCGTCGGTGATGATCAGGTCAATCCCCCTCTCTTCGGCCAATTGCTTGGCCTGCTGACGCACCAGAGTCACCAGCTTTCCGGAATTCTCCTCGGCAATGCCCAGTCGGGCATGGACCATGGGTCCGAAGCGGGTGTCGGAAATAAACCACTGGCCGCAGGTTTTAACTGGAAAATCAATGGCCTGCTCCGGACAGAAATCCACACATACCCCGCAGCCTTCGCATCCTATCTCATCGACGACGAAGTCCGGCCCGATGGCCGACCACCTACACATGTCGATGCATATGCCGCATTGGGTGCACCGCTGCAGGTCGATCACCGCCACCCCGCCGCCCTGAAAATCGGTCTGTTTTCGAATGTTAGGCTGCATCAGCAGGTGAAGATCCGCCGCATCAACGTCTGCATCGCACAGCAGGCAACCGGTGGCCAGGGTGGCAAAAGATGCCGTTAGGCTGGTCTTGCCGGTACCCCCTTTTCCGCTCAAGATAACGAGTTCCTTCATTTTGCGCCGGCCCCCTTTCCAGTCAACGTTTCGATATTTTCAACCAGTTCCCGGAAACGGACCTTCCATTCGGGGAGGGCCAGGGCGAACATTTCCCCGCGGGAATAGCTTTCGGCGATCTGCCGGTCAAAGGGAATCTCCATAAGGATCGGGATACCTTCGGTTTGGGCATACGCCCAGACCTTGTCATCACCCATATCGGCGCGGTTGATCACCAGCCCCATGGGTATCTTGAGTATTTTAACTGCTTCTACCGCCAGTTTCAGATCGTGAAGGCCAAATGGGGTGGGTTCGGTGACCAGCAGAACGAAATCCGTATCCTTCATGGCCGCGATCACCGGGCATGAAGTGCCTGGCGGGGCATCTATCAGCGTCAGGCCGTTAGTCCAGGTACGGTCTCGAACGGCCTGGATCAGCGGCGGAGCCATGGCTTCCCCTATCCGCAGTCGCCCGTGGACAAAGGAGACGCCATTCATGGCACCGGTTTCCAGGACGCCCAGTTCCCGTCCAATTTCGGTAATTGCCCCCTCCGGGCATACCGCCATGCACCCCCCGCAACCGTGGCAAAGCTCGGGAAAGGTGAGAACCATCTCGCCGATAACGGCAATGGCCCTGAACCGGCATATTTCCATGCACTTCTTGCATTGGTTACACTTTGCCAGATCAATTTTAGGGATTGGGGTGGTAACGGTTTTCGTCTCTTCGATGGACGGCCGCAAAAACAGGTGTACGTTGGGTTCTTCCACGTCACAGTCCAGCAGCTGGACCGGCCCGTCTACTGATACGGCAAGATTGGTGGCCACGGTGGTCTTTCCGGTGCCGCCTTTACCGCTGGCGATGCTGATAATCATTATGTGTTGCCTCCTCGAACAGCAGGCCGGGTTGATCGGAGATCAGACGCCTTGCCTGTTGGTGGTTTCGCTGAAACCCTTAGCGTTCGAACCAACAGTAAGCATAGGCTCAAAAAACGTCAAGCAAATTTTTGCTGACGCGCAAAAATACCTGGGGGACACAACGTTCAGCCGCCTAAATTGTAAAATATTATTGAATTTTCAATTGGTTAAAGCTAAATAAATTGCCATTACGAACGGAACTTGATGATCTTCACCGCCTCGTCCACCCATTCCGAAATCAGCCGGGACTGATCCCGGTGCGTCTTGGTTTTTTTCAGGCGCTGAAACACCTCCTCCCGGGTCTTGACGGCTTCCAGAGACGGTATGCTCTCCATGTTGCCGATGTTGGCCAGGCCGCGAATGGCAATCCGCAGATTCTGCAGCAGGTGGGACATGAATCGATCGCTCTCCTTCAGAAAGTAAAGGTCTGATTCCGGACTGCCGTATTCGGTAACGGCACTGCGCAGCACCGATCGCCCCACGATGGTTTCTATCATGGACAAAAAGATGTAAACCTCCCGTTCCAGACCTAAAAGATCCTTCACGGACAGGCGATGCTTGCGTGTCATGCCAAACTCCAGGGCTTCGCACAGGGCCTGATGAATAGTCCGGATCTTGTCGAAAAAGGCTTCCTGGTCCCGGTCCATGCGCCATGCGGCATACTGCGCCACCTCCTTGTCCAGGCCGCTCCGGTTGAAAAGGATATCCTCGGGTGTAATTTCGATATCGGCCAGGCTCTTGTCATATTCGTGGAGAATGAGGTTGGCCAGCATCAGGGCTTTGGCGTCTGAAAACTGAATATCGCCAGGGTCCTTGAGAAAATCCTCCAGCAGAATTTTGAACGCCCGCTTGGGCTGATTCATCCGGGCGGTGAGCATCTGCAAGGCATTGAGAAAAGCGGTTCGGTCTTCCGGTGCCACCACATCCTTGAGATGCCGCCACAAGAACTCGAAAATCTTTTTCTCGTAGCGGGTGAACCGGGACAGGGCGTCGGCAAAAGTCGATTTGAGAAAGCGGCCCTTTTCGTTGAAACACTTTTTCAGTGCATCAATCAGTTGGCGGGCTTCATCCATATCGATGTCAAAATCCTGAGACAGAATCTCATAATCCCGTTCTTCGAACTGGATGGTGCCGTGAACCATGGAAGTCATCTTTTTCCGGGTAGAGGACCGTCCTTTAAAAAAAGAGACCATTTTATACAGCTGCCGGTGGACCGCGCCCAAGATAACCCCGCGCGCACCCACCTTGTCGTCTTCGGATCGGGTGACATACAGGTTGTCGAACACATCGTCCCGAACGGTGTCCAGACGCTTTTCCAGGTTGTTCAGCACCTCCTGCCGGGCGTCTTCGCTTTTGGGTTTATTGTCGATGGCCTGAAGCAGATGGGATGAAAGCCCCAGCCGCTCTTCCAGATGGTGAGAATTGATCTTCTGGTAGTCATCACCGTAGACGCTTTTGATCACCTTGGCCACCTTTTCAGGGGAGACATCCACGCTGGCGATGATCCGTGCCACTTTGGCCTTTTCCCTGGAAAAGCTTTTTTCGCTCGCTTCCCGCATGAGCCAGTCCAGGTTGTTGATCTCCAAGGGCGGCGGGATCAGCTGAGCACTGATCTTGGGCAGGCCAAAAATAGCATTGTAGACGCTGGTAAATTGACAACCTTCGTCAGACGCCTCTTTTTTCTGCATCCATGCATCCACCTTGGTAACCAGGTTGCGCATGGTTTTGGCGCCCAGCCGGTTGACGCCGGCCACCAGTGTTAAATTGGTGCTGAGGTTCCCCTTCTCATCGGTTACCATGGGCACCACGTTCTTTTTGCCGGTTCCCAGGACAATATCACGCTGGTTCTCGTGTGCACCGTTAAGGCGGCAGAGAATATGAAGGTTGCGGCGCAGCCGGTTCAGAGAGTTGGGGTCCCCTTTGGGCAGGTTCAGGTGCAGATTGTTGATGCCGTGGTCAGAAAAGATTCCGAAGGCATCCAGCAACTGGCCCATAAGATGGGACAGCAGGTGCCCGTGGCGTTTGATCATGGTCGGGACCATATCCAAGTCCACCACCATGTTTCCGAAAAGGATCTCGTAGTCCAGCCGTTCGGGAATATCCGAATCCGCAGAAAGGCCCCGATAGCGGACCAGGATCCGCCCCGCATGCTGGGGCAGCTGGGAGAGTTTGGCCAGGGTGTCCGACAGTTGATCGAAGGTCTGACGCTCCTCGGCCTGTCGGGCATCCAGATCCATGCGCTGAAAATAACCGGTAATGTGATGGACAATTTCGCAGAGCAGGATCCGCCATACGTCCTGCTGCTTCTGCTCTTCGGCCAGGCTCTCGGCCATCATTTCCGACGCCGACCGTCCTTCTTTGTATTCTTCGATTCCCTCGATCTGGGAAAAAAGCTGTTTCGCGGCATCATCCAGGTATATTTCTTTTTCGTCCATGGCCATGACCTGTGTGGCGTGAAAAGGCATGTTGGCGGCCCCGGTGTGTTCTTACCGTCATACTCAGCCGGGATACCGTGAGTTGTCCAACCCCGTGATTCCAAGGTGTATTTGCTAAATATCACATTTTTACAAAAACGGAAATCGAAAACCGGAAAAGGAGCGTGGTTAACAAATCCAGCGGCAGCCGGACAGAAACAGGAAGCGAGTAGCCGGCGAAGGCGAATCGTTAAAATGCCCCCATCCTACAGCTCAGCTTGAAATACAGGCATCCCTTTGATACTTTGGCTTCTAACAGTGTCCGTTCAGAAACAAGGATTTTCGTTCAAGATCAAGGCCTGCGAAAAATTTTACCACAGGCATATAGTTGATATTCCGAGGATAAACCCGATCTTTATATAAAACAGATTGAGCATAACGCAGAGATTGGGCGAAAGCCCTTGAAGTCAACCTGGCCAGCACCCATGTGGACGTAACCATCGATGCCAGGTATGAATGCATCCAGGCGGTCATGTCCCGCTACTACGGCTTGATGGAAGGGGTGAACACCTTCCTTCGGGAACTGAGCCATCCCTATCGCAATTGGCAGTTTATCGTGGGGGAAACCCGGGGTTATGCACTGGACTACTTCCACCTGTTTCAGTCCCACCCCCGGGGCGTGGAAGCGGCCGAGGCCATGGTGGGGATCTTTACCGAAGTCATCGACGCAGACGTAGATGATGGCGTGCGCATCGATGCAGTGGACAATCTGTTGTTGTATCTGCGGCAGATCATCGGTGATTCCCGTGATCGGCTGCCCGATTTTCTGCCGGTGCTCAACACGGCCTTCAACTGGACCCGCGACTGCCCGGACGATCGGTTTTTTCTCTTTGTCAAAAGCTTTTACCCGGTCAAGCGCATCATCCGACTGCTAGGGGATCGAGGCAACGGCGCCATCGCCGACTATACGGTGCTCAACCGCCTGCTGATCCGCACCTTCAAAGTCACCTATGATTTCTGGTGCGAAGTCAAGGATCCGTGGGAAAGCTTTCAAGCGGCTGCGGGTCAGATCCGGGATGCGGAGCGTGTCCGCGCATGTTTTTCAGAAATTTCACATGATGTGCTGCACGCCTTGCAGGACCAACTGAACCAGATCGAAAACCTCCCGGAGAGCGATGCCCGGTCGGTATTCGATCAGTTGCTCACCCTCACCGATTTCAGTGCCATCGTCGAGCGTTACCGCAAAATGCCCCAGATGCTGCTGGAGGCCGGTGCCGACAGCGGCCAGGGCAACCAGTGGAAGGTGATTTTTCTCTTTCACATCATGAGCACTTCCGGACTGAACCTGATCCATGAAGAGGCCTTGCGGGACATCAACCGCACAGTGGGCTGGCTGATCGAAAACGAAAGCTACCGACACATCGGCGATCTGATCGAAAAAACCTTTTTTATTCTGAAAACCCGGACGGAGCAGTTTCCGGCCACCACTCTCACCTGTGTCCTCAACATGGGGCAGGCGGTATATCAAACCGATGAGATCGACCTGGTTAACTTTTTTATCGATCAGGTGGTGGATCTGGGGTTTCAGGCCCCCATGCTTGGCGGTGTGGGCAATGACTGGCAGATTCAAGTCAATTCGGCTCACTTGCAGAACATCCGCACCTGGCTGGAACTGGTCGAGTGCAAGCCCAAATGGTCCTCGCGGCTGCTCTCCAGCCTGATCATCAAGCTCTCGTTGTCCGGGATCTTCATCAAAGACACGGATCTGTTCCCCAGGGACATTACCCGTTTTCTCAACAGTGACATCGGTCCGGTCTACAACCTTGCCAAACAGCAAACCCGCCTCTTTCCCGCCTACTATAACGATATCGGCGCGGAGGGCGTTCTGCGGGACATCTCCACACGGCTGGATGAAATCACCCACCGGCGGGACATACTCATCCATTTTCTGCGAAAGCAAAGCCATGTGGAGAGTTCCAACCGCATCATCCGCGCCTGTGGCGAATACATCGACGGGGTCAACGCCCTGTTCGAGTACCTGAGCACCAAAGGCCTGGCGCTTCCCGCTGAACTGCTCGTAGAGGAAGACGAGCGCATCCGCGCCCTGCTGGCTGAAGCACCCGGCGCCGATCCCGTCGACACCGAGCGGGTTGCGCTCATCGCTGCATTTTACAAACTGCTTTACCACAAGTATCAACTGGACTATAAATCCATCCGCCACCACCTTAATCAGTTGGATAGAGAGTTTTTTCCGGACTTGGAGGTACTGCGCGTCGCCCTGGATGAACCCAACCTGAAGCGGCGATTGTTCATGCTGATGGACTATCTGGAACGGCTCAAGGCGATCATTCTCTCCGACAAAACCTATGAAATCCGGGCGGACATCTACAAAAAGCGCCACATCACCATCGACATCCCCTCCATGTACGGCAGCTACCACGAACGCAAGTTCGATGCGCTGGGGCTCACCTTCCGGGTCGAGTCCCTGATCAACGTGCTGTTCGAAGAACTGGTCTATTCAGCGGAACTGGAGCATCAGCTGGACCTGCTGGCCCACGCACTGGAGGTCCGTGGATTCACCTTTACCCAGTACCTGGATATTTTCAAGGGATTCGTCGTTGCCGTCAAAAACATCATCAACGACTACTTCAACAACATTCACGGGGAGAATCTGACGCGTATTCTCTCCCATATGTCCACAGACCGGATTCTTGAAAAATACCTTCCCCGGGAAGATGCGGTGGATGCGGAAAAGCTCAAGCACCGCGTTTCCGAGATCTTTTTCCGGGACCGCATCGCCACCTCCCTTGGCCTCCAGCAGCTGGACCTGTTTTTAACCCGGATTCTCAACACCTTGTTTCACCAGTCCAGCATGCTCCCCAAGGACAAGCTTCACTTGCTGCTCAACTATGATCCCCAGCGGATCATGACCGGCCTGGACCAGATCAACAACAGCGCCGGCGGCATCATCTATATGGGCAACAAGGGGCTGAACCTGCTCAAGCTGAAAAACCTGGAGCTGCCCGTGCCACCCGGATTCATCGTCACCACCGAGGCCTTTCGATGCCGGGAATTGATCGAGGGATTCGCCCCGGCAAAAAAGAACTTCCGGCAGCAGGTCAGGCGTCATATCGCCCACCTCCAGAAGGTCATCGGCAAACGGTTCGGAGACCCCGCCAACCCCCTGCTCTTCTCGGTGCGAAGCGGTGCATCCATTTCTCAGCCCGGCATGATGGAAACTTTTCTGGACGTGGGAATCAATGAGGAAATTGCCACAGGGCTGGCCGGCAAGATGGACAACCCCTGGTTTGCCTGGGACAACTACCGGCGATTCCTGCAGTGTTACGGCATGGCCTTCGGGTTGGCGCGGGACGATTTTGATGCCATCATTGCCGATTTCAAGGCGCGGCTGGGCATCCCCTTGAAAAAGGGATTCACCGGCGAGCAAATGAAGATGGTGGCGCTGGCCTACAAGTCCCGGATCCTGAACGAGGGTGTGGAAATTCTCGAAAATCCCATGGAACAGCTCTTTATGACCATCAACGCGGTGTTCTCCTCCTGGGAATCCCCCCGGGCCCAGACCTACCGTAAAATCATGGGCATTTCGGACGACTGGGGTACGGCTGTCACCGTTCAGGAGATGGTGTTCGGCAACATCTCCTCCCAGGCGGGCTCCGGCGTCTTTTTCACCCACAACCCCCGCTGGTCCGGGGACACGCTGAGCCTGTGGGGAGACTTCACCCTGGGGAACCAGGGGGAAGACGTAGTGGCCGGACTGGTGAGGACCCTTCCCATTTCGATGAAGCAGCAGGAGATCGAGATGCGGGACACGGACATCACCCTGGAGACCCACTACCCGGCCATTTATGCGACCATCAGGAAATGGGCGGCCCAACTGGTCTATAAAAAGGGGTGGAGCCCCCAGGAGATGGAATTTACCTTCGAGGGCCCATCGGCAGACGACCTCGATCGCTACCTGGGCCACGGCATCGGTGTGGCCGGGGGTGCCATGAGCGGCCGGGCCGTCTTTACGCTGGCGGAAATCGACCGCTGGCGGGAAGTTGAACCGGCCACGGTCCTGATCCTGATTCGCGGAGACACGGTTCCCGACGATATCAAGGAGATTTATGCCAGTGACGGGCTGCTCACCGCCAGAGGCGGGCTTACCAGCCATGCGTCGGTGGTGGCCCATCGACTTGGAAAAACCTGCGTGGTGGGATGCGGCACCCTGGTGTGCAGCGAGAAGGAAAAAACCGCTGTTTTCAACGATGTGGTGATTCGTTCCGGCGACCATATTAGCATTGACGGTCGGGAGGGAGCGGTTTATCAAGGAGTAATGAAGATCCGGAAAGCCTGATTATATTCAGTCTACTATCAGCCCCCGAAAAGACTAACCCAGTTCGACTTGCTGAATCATTGGAGAAAATGCCATGAACGAAGGACAGATGAAAATAGGCATCAACGGCCTCGGCCGCATCGGTAAACTCACGGTGTGGCATCATGTGGGGCGGCGATACTTTAACGAAATTGCAGTCAATATCGGCCGCCAGGTAGGCACGGGCCTGGCGGACATTGCCCACTACCTGGAACGGGACTCCACCTATGGTGCCCTGCATGCCTTTCTCCACGGGCACCGGGCCAAACCGGTGATTACCGACATCGACGACAGTGACGGGACCATGGTTGTGAACGGCATCACCGTTCGGTTTTTAAGAACCGCACGAACCCCCCAGGCCATCGACTGGAAAGCGCATGGCGTGCGGCTGGTGGTGGACACCACCGGTCAGTTCCTGGATCCCACCCTGCCCGCAGACCACCCCAAAGGGTCAGTCAGGGGGCACCTGGAAGCCGGCGCCGAAAAGGTGGTGGTCTCCGCGCCCTTCAAGATAAAAGAAGAGGGCGCCCCCATGCCCGACGATGCAGTCACGACGGTGATGGGGGTCAACGCCAACGACTACGATCCCCGGCGCCACCGGGTCATCTCCAACGCCTCTTGCACCACCACCTGCCTAGCCCACATGATGAAGCCCCTGATCAACGCCTTCGGGGCCAAGCGGATCCTGTCAGCCTCCATGGCCACGGTCCATGCCGCCACTGGCTCTCAGCAGGTGCTGGATCGCCTGCCCAAAGCCGGAAAGACCGACCTGAGAAAAAACCGGTCGATTTTAAACAACATCATCCTCACCTCCACAGGGGCGGCAAAGGCGCTTAGACTGGTGATCCCCGAAATGGAGCACATCGGGTTCATTGCCGAGTCGGTGCGGATACCCATCAGCTCCGGATCTTTGATCATCCTGGTACTCAACATTCAGGAGAGCCCATCCGAAGAACCGGTCCGTCGCGGGGTGATCAACAGCGTATACGAGCAGACTGCGCAGCTGGACCCCAACGGCTATCTGAAATATACGGAAAAACAAAATGTTTCCGGAGACATTCTCGGCACGCCCCAAGCAGCGGCGGTAATCGAAGGAGACGAAACCCACGCCCGCACGGCAGACCTGAGCCTGGATCTGGCCAGTGTCCCCGGCTTTTCCCAGACCATTCTGAACAGCCTCAAGGACACGGTGGTTCGTGCGCCGGTCACCCAGGCCGTTATATATGGCTGGTACGACAACGAGATGGGCAGCTACGTGAATATGCTTGGCGACCGAATGGTAACCATCGCCGAAAACATGTAGCAGGCATCTTAGAACTTGACGATGCCGCAACCGAAACCATATATTATCGGCTATACGAGACATGATTTGAATCTGCAGAATCGGGAAGCCCATGAAAGGGCACTGTGATGAGCGAAAAATCTGAACCGACAGGGGCTGAATGCATCTGCACAGATATCCCCAAAGCATTGTACGACCGCGTCGAAGACTACTGCAAATCCAGAGGCATTGCCCCCAACGAATTCATATTCGACGCCATCAGCGAAAAGCTGTTCTCCATTCACAGGGAGCGGCGGCGAAAGCCCCGGCTTTAGCGAAATAGGCATTCAGCTTCAAAACCATACCGCCATGACGCCGCAAACCAGTTCACCTGTTCCTCGATCCGCCTTGAAATGGTGGAAACCGGCAGTGGCCGCTTGCCTGACGCTGATCATGGTACTCGCCGGCTGTGCCGCCATGCAGTTGGACACGTTCAAAAAGCATGCGGCAAACGGCGACCACGGGTGGATTGCTGCACAGGCGGTCACGTGCGAAAAGGCCTCGGATGTGTGTGGCCAGCTCCACTTGATCAAAGGAGATGCCTGCTTCCGCCTGGCCAGGGCTGACACAGTGCCCGCCGCCAACTACGCCTGCGCCGCCGATGAACTCGAGAAAGGATTGGCATTGACCCGCTCCTGGGCAGATGCCGCCGTTCACCGTCAGTTCCAGGAGAATCTTTGCGAATCCTTGAAAAATCTCCAGGACCTGCAATCCGGTGAAGTGGCCGCGCAGACCTTGGCCCGGTTCGTGGAGGCGGCCGAAGGGCTCTACAAGCTGGCACCGGAGAGCGTTCCGGCAGTCTATTACCTGGCCAAGGCCCGGCTTCGGCAGGTGCAGCCCCTGCTCTCGGACATCAATGCCGCCAGCCGAGTGCCCGTCTGCAACCGGCTCAAGCGCACCGTCACTAATGTGCTGTCGATGATGGAAACCGCCAAGGAAGCGCCTTTGCCGGACTGGGATCGGTTTGCCAACAATTACCAGCGGCTTTCCTTTGACCTGGGGTCGGCCATACGCGCTGCCGACTGCCGGTGAGCCGGCAGGAGCGAATTTCGGACAGGGACAAGAATGAATCTTTATCCTGAGGCCCTAACCATTTCCGAGACAATTACTCCTTGGACGGTTGCGCCTTCTCCAATTGGTCGGCCACGAAATCCCAGTTGGCCAGGTTGTCCAGCACGGTCTTGACAAAATCCACCCGCCGGTTCTGGTAGTCCAGGTAGTAGGCATGCTCCCACACGTCCACGGTAAACAACGGTATCAGGCCGTGGGCAAGGGGTGTGTCCGCATTGGCGCCGGTAACCACCGCCAGTTTTCCCTCGTCCAGCACCAACCACACCCAGCCGCTGCCGAACTGGTCTTTGGCTGCGGTGAGGAAGACCTCCTTGAAATCCACGAAACTGCCAAAGGTTGCATCGATCATCTCCGCCAGTATACCCTCCGGGGCGCCGCCGCCTCCCGGCTTCAAGCATTTGAAGAAGTAGGCATGGTTCCATGCCTGGGCGGCGTTGTTGAAAATGGCCGTTTTGGACACGTCACCCGCCGTCATCTGGATCACCGCTTCGACTGTCTTGCCGGCATAACCCATCCCTTTGGCCAGTGCATTGGCCTTTTTCACATAGCCGGCGTAGTGCTTGTCATAATGAAACCCCATGGTGTCCGCACTGATGTAGGGGACCAGGGCATCCTGGCTGTAAGGCAGCGGTTCCTTGACGAAGATGGCCGAATCGCCGCCGCCACTACATTGCGCCAGAAACAGGGCGGCAAATGCACAGGCCGCCAGAACCGATGAACGAACAATGAAGCGATTGTTGATAACAAAATGGGTTGCCATGGTGTTTCTCCTTTTCGGTCGCCCGCAGGGACACTAAAGATTTCAGGTTGTGGTGAGTCAATGATCGGTCCTCATGGCCTTCAGGCCGGCGTTTCCTGAAACCGGACAAAAAGCATCAGCCCCGCACCGGTGACCAGTATTCCCAGCACGCCCAAAGCATTGGGCAGGGCCGTGCCGATAATCAGGATCTCACCGGTCAGGGCAAAGATCACCTCGCTGGATTGGGTGGCGTCCACGGCGGCCAGTTGGCTACCGGTTTTCGATTCGTTTCTTGCAAAAAGAAACAGGCTCGTGGCCATTACGCCTGAGAACAGGGCCACCAGGGCCGTGTTTGCAATCTGTCCGCTTGCTGGCGGCGGCGGTGTGGTCACGGCCACCAATAGGCACCAGAAAGGAACGCTGCCCAGGGACATGAGGAGCACCTTGGCAAAGGGGTGTTCCAGTTCCGGGCCGCTGATGTCAGGCAGCCAACCGTGACCGGTCTTTGCCTCCCACACCAACTGGTTGCCGATGGGGTAACAGAAGGCGGCGATCAGCACGGGCAGGGCACCTTTGATCAGCTCCGTTGAATAAACTGCCCCGGCTTGGCTGATATTGACCAGAAATACACCGGCAAAGACGATGGCGGAAAACACCCAAATCCGTTTGGGAAAGCGCCGGCCGAAAGCCATAAGCACCACCAAGGTGGCGATAATGGTAAACTGCCAGGTGGTGGCAACGATCCAGCCGGGTGCATAATCGGCACTGAAACAAATCAGGGCATAAAAAGCCCCGAAGCCGATGCTGCCCGCCGCCACCCAAAAAACCAGGTTGTTGAAAAACACTCCCAGGGTGCGTGCAAAGGCTGCCGTTCCCTGAAACACCAGCAGCCAGGCAGTCAGCAAAAGAATCATATAGGCGTAACGGAGACTGGCGCTCCACACCCAATGACCGCCGCCCAGGCTCATTATCCGGTTCAGCACGAAGGTGGAGCTGAAGAAAAATCCAGCCAGCAGTCCGATGAGAATCAATCTCACCATCGATTATCGCATGCCATGGCCATCACCGGCAACCACTCCATTTTTCATACACACATCTCACCTTCCGCTTCGAAAACTCTCATACAGGGCGATACCCGCCGCGGTGGACAGGTTCAGCGATCGGATCTCACCGGTGATGGGAATCCGGTAGCAGGCCCGGGGGTAGCGGGAGAGAATCGCTTCGGGGAGCCCCCCGGTCTCGGATCCAAAAACCAGAAACATCCGTCGGCGGGCCGGCATCTCCCAGAATACCCGGGAACCACCCTTGGTGAACAGCGCTATTTCACCGTCCACAGGATCCATCGCCTCACAGAACGCGTCGAAGCTGTTCCAGATGCCCGGGGATACCCGTTCCCAGTAATCCAGGCCGGCTCGCTTCACCTGGTGGCTGTCCAGGGAGAACCCCAGGGGACGAACCAGGTGAAGCCTGGCACCGGCCCCCAGGCAGGTACGCCCGATGTTTCCGGTGTTCCAGTGGATTTCCGGAGCCACCAACACCACATGGCGCTCAAGATCGGCATTCGTACACACAGCGGCATCGTTCATAACGTAACAATTTGATTAACCCGTCATTGGAAGCTGTCTAGAAAATAGGATTTGGATTCGAAAGCCATTTTTTGGATCGTGTCCGTCCATACATGTTAGATTGTGGTTCAGATCAAGGCCGCAGCTATTTGGAACCCGCAGGCGTAGCAGCGCTACGTCGAGGATTTCCAAATGGCGAGAACGCAGAGCTGGGCCGCAAGATGACATGTATGGATGGGCACTATTTGATGTAGCCCCACTCCTTCAGCCGCTGGTAAGCGTATTGGGCCTGCTTACCCTGCTGAACCTGCTTCAGATAGGTGTGGTAGGCCTTTGCCGACGGCTCGATTTTCTCCATGCCCTCCAGAGACAGCCCTTTGAAGAACACCGTATTGGGATTGCCGGGAAGGCGCCGTTCGTAAATGCCAAAGTCCTCGTACGCCGCGTCGTATTTTTTGTTGCGGATCTTGGTGATGCCGCTGATGTGATAAGCCTGGGCCTCGTCGGGATAGACCTGCTTGGCCCGGTCGGCATAGCGCTCGGCTTCCGCATTCTTTTTTTGAACCAGCTGGCACTTGGCCATGAGCAGCAGCCCCACGTAGTCGTTGGGCACTTCGTCCAGGGCCTGCTTGAACAACCCTTCCGCCTGGCTGAACTGTTCCTTGCCCATCGTTTCTTCACCGTCCTGCATCTTTTTGATGGCGCCTTTGATTTTTCTCAGGCCGGCGGTGTTGTCCATGTACCGGTCCCGATACAGGGGCTGGCCGCTGTACTGCCGGTAATCGTTGGTGGCCTGGTTCACCGAGGTCTGGTAGCGTTCCGAAGACATGGGATGGGTGGCAAAGAGAAGATCCGTGACACCGGCCTTGTGCCTGGCGCTCGTTGTCCCGGCTGTAGGAGGCCAACAATGCCCCGGAGCCCAGCTGGCCCAGTTGCCCGGCAAGGCTGCCTGCTCCGGAACCGACAGCGACGCTGGTGAGAATAGCCAGCCCCCCCACGGCCATGTTGGTCAGTTGGGCCTTGGACATGATTTCAGCGGTGTGCCGGGCATTGACGTGGCCCAGTTCATGGCCCAGCAGGGCGGCCAGTTCCGCTTCGTTCCCCAGCTCCAGCAGGATTCCCCGGGTGCAGGCGATGCTGCCGCCGGGAAAGGCGTAAGCATTCACATAGTTGGCATTCACGCAGTGAAAGTTGTAGGGCATCTGGCTGCGATGGGTGTTGGCGGAAAGCGTCTTCCCGGTGGTCTGCACATAGCGTTGCAGGGCCCGGTCCTGGACTGTCCCGTAGTCGGATGAGAACTGGTGAGGAGACTGCTGCCGGTCCACGGCAATTTCCTGCTTTTCATCCATGATCATGAACTGGGATTTTCCCGTGACGGGATTGGTGGCACAACCCATTGCCAGGCCGGTGGCCGCCATGGATGTCATGGTGAGAAATTCACGACGGCTCAGCCCATTGATAACCCTTCTCGACACACGCATATTAACCTCTTTCATCGGAGGTTCTGATTTTTATCTATTTTTTAATTTTACAGGATCATCTCCAAAAAAGTTAGCGTGATCATTGACCCCTCGACCCCTCGACCCCTTGAATCCTCGACCCTTTGGATCCTTGAACCCTTTTCTCCAACTAAATTGGAGAAAAACCATTTCTATTTCCGCGTCCCTTACGCCCGCTGCCCACAATGTGGACAATATTTAAAGGAACCGTCAAAAGTCCTTTTGCAGGCCACACAAACGGCTAAAGACCGCGACGTCGAAGTCTCCTGAACCGGTGCCTGGAAATCATCCACCGGCCGCTGGCATCCTTCGCACAACAAAAACGGCGTCCCCTGTTTCACCCGGATCAGGGGAATGAAAAACAGGCTCAGGTACTGGTCTACCCGGGTGGTATAGGCCTGTGCCAGCCCGCAAGCGGGGCACCGTTTCGGGTTTTCATCCAGCCGTCTGGTTTTGGGTTGAACGCCGGCGATCAGAAACATGGTATCCTTGAAAATGCGGCCTGCCAACGGGCGTTCAGGACACAATTCAACTTTTTATAGATTCGTAAAGTCACATTTCAAACGGTTTTGTAAAAAGTTCGAGATCAAGGCTTGCGAATCCTGAGAATACCGCTATCGCGGGTGCCGTAGGCAGTGTATTTACGATACACCGCAGTGACGAGGGATGAAGCCTAACGCAGGTATCGGGCTTTTTACGAAACCGTCAACTTTTGGCTGTTGCAAGCGTGGGTCGTATTGTATAAGAAAAAGCCCCATAGTCAATATGGAAAACGCCTTTCAAGGAGCCTCACATGAAGGATAGCAGCCTGAAGATTGCCGATATGCTCAAAGACCTGATCAAGATCAACGCCGTGATTGCCACCGAACTGGTCCAGTTGGTTGAAAACTCCAGTCGGCTGATTCACGGCGGCGATGTCCCCGAAATCTGCAAGGAGCAGCACCATGCGTTGAAAAAGGAAATCATCGAAATTGCCGAAAAATGGAGCGACACGTGCCAAACCCTGCGGATTCATAATCTGGACCATGAATAGGAGCGAGACCATGATCATCGATTTTCATGTTCACACCTTTCCCGCTGAAATCCGGGACCACCGGGAGCGCTTTTTCGACGCCGAACCAGAATTCAAGCTGCTGTACGAACCCCCCAAATCCAAACTGGTGTCAGCAGAGGATATCATCGACATGATGGACGACCAGGGGGTGGACATATCGGTGGTGTTCGGGTTTCCCTGGCGCACGCCCGCTACCTGCCGGCGGAATAATGACTACGTCATCGAAGCGGTGACTAAATACCCGGATCGGTTGCGCGGGTTTTGCTGCGTGGACAGTCTGAACCCCGATGCAGCCGAGGAAGTGCAGCGCTGCCTGGACGCCGGCCTGAGTGGCGTGGGGGAACTGGCTTTTTACGGCTGCGGCATTGACGGCGAGTGCCAGCTTAGCCTGGACCCCATCATGGCCCTGTGTCGGGAGCGGGATGTACCGGTGCTGCTGCACACCAACGAGGAGGTGGGCCCCTTCTACCCTGGAAAGACCCCCAACACCATGATCCAGATCTACGAAACCATGGCCCGCTTCCCGGACAACACCATCGTGCTGGCCCACTGGGGAGGAGGGATCTTCTTCTACCACTTGCTTAAAAAGGCGGTGAAAGAGACCCTGAAAAACGTCTATTACGACACCGCCGCATCCCCGTTTCTCTACGACAGTCGAATTTACCGATACGCCAAAGAGCTGGTGGGGCTGGACAAGGTGCTGCTGGGCACCGATTACCCGCTGCTCAAACCCGACCGTTACATCAAAGAGATGAATGAAGCCGGACTGAGCCACACGGACATGGACAAGGTGTGCGGGCAGAGCGCCGCCCGGCTGCTGAAGATGACGGACTGAAGACGGTAGGTTGCTTGGGGGGGGGTAGCCTGCATTCAGTATTTTATCTTTTAGATTACCGTGTGCATATATGGTCTCGTAAATCGCAGTTCTTATTTATCGTTGTTGAAAAGGAAATATAGGCAATGTTAACGCAATTGAAAAGGGTCCGTAGTCCAGGGGACTACGGACCCTTTTCGACCTTTATTTGACAGGCCCCTTTTAATTGAACCTGGTTATCCATAAAGCTGAAGTGATAATTTTTCTCACCGCCTGTGACCGCATCTGTCACAGGCGTGGATTATGCTGACCTCATATATAAACATAAGGAGGCCAGCTATGACAGACT
>JABZFO010000177.1 GCA_014237405.1 Desulfosarcina sp.
ACCAACACCAGCTACCTGACCATCATCAAGGTGGCCCTGGTGCCGGCAATAATGTACTACGTGACCGTACTGTTCTTCGTTCACTACGAGGCCAAGAAATTCGGTCTGGTAGGCCAGCCGAAGGAGAACCTCCCCCGGGTGGGCAAGGTGATCAAGGAGGGGCTGCATTTCATCATCCCCGTGCTGATCCTCATCTATGTGCTGGTGAACAACTACTCGCCCATGATGGCCGGCTTCGTGGCGGTGATCAGCACGTTGGCGGCAAGCCTGGCCGCCAATGCGGTTCGATGGGCGGTGGCACCGCAGCAGGTGGAGGACGGCAAAAAGCGCTCCTCCGCGATGGCCTTTGCCGTGGACGAACTGAAGAGCATCGTCAGGGCGCTGGAAAAAGGCGCGAAAAACGCCATCATGGTATCGGTGGCCTGCGCCGCGGCCGGCATCATCGTGGGCATGGTGACGCTCACCGGCATGGGTCTGAAATTTTCCAGCCTGGTGCTGGATCTGAGCTACGGGATCAAGGTCCTGGCCATCCTGCTCATTGGCGCAGCGTCCCTGGTCCTGGGCATGGGCCTGCCGGTCACCGCCAGCTACATCGTTCTGGCCACCCTCGCCGGGCCGGCCCTGCTGGACATGGGTGTTCCGCTGATGGTCAGCCACATGATCGTTTTCTGGTACTCCCAGGACGCCAACGTGACCCCGCCGGTCAGCCTCGCCAGTTTCGCCGGCGCCGGGGTAGCCGGCGCCAACCCCATGCGCACGGCCTTTACCTCGTGGAAGCTGGCCAAGGGGTTGTACATCATCCCCATCATCATGGCCTACCGCCCCCTGCTGGGCATGGGAACCGGCTATGAACTATCCGCCGGGCCACCTGGCCGGAGACACTGCTGTTCTGGATCGCCGCCGCAGGTCTTTTCTGGCCCCAGTACTGGGCCGATGGATTGGGCCTTGCCGCTTTTGCCGCGGTCCTTGCCATGCAAAAATTGTCCCCATCCGGCAGATAAGTGTCTTGGCGCAACGCCGAAGACGGGCCAAAAGACAAGCAAGACTGTGGATCTATTTATTTCCGAGGCCCTATCCAAATGGCGGGCTATTTTTGTAGCCTGGGATATTCCTCCTTGATTTTCAGCCCTTCTTAATTTACCTCGTACTTTTCACCTCTTTTTTCGAACTTGTTCCGACGTTCGAAAAGTCATTGCTTCGCTGGAATCACAGCGATCGGAAAGGGACGTTACATGGGCGGATTGTTTGGCGTTGTTTCAGCATCAGACTGTGTTTCCGAGCTTTACTACGGGACGGATTACCACTCCCACCTGGGAACCCGTCGCGGCGGTATGGCCGTATGCAACGACACGGGTATTCAGCGGGCCATCCACAATATCGAAAACAGTTATTTCAGGACCAAGTTCGAATCGGAACTGAACCGGTTTCACGGCAATTTCGGCATCGGCGTGATCAGCGACACAGACCCCCAGCCCCTGATCGTGGGCTCCCACATGGGCACCTTCGGCATCGTCACCGTGGGCAAGATCAACAACCAAGATGCCTTGATCAAACGGGCGTTTGAACGCAAGCACTATTTTGCGGATACTACCGCCGGTGCGGCCAACCCCACCGAGGTGGTGGCCATGCTCGTCTGCGAAGCCGACAACTTTGTCGACGGCATCAAGAACGCCCAGGCTGCCATCGAGGGTTCCTGTTCGCTCCTGCTGCTCACCGACCGGGGCATCTTTGCCGCCCGGGACAGGTTGGGCCGGACCCCGCTGACCATTGGGTGCCGGGACGGCGCCTATGCCGTCAGTTCCGAAACCTGCGCTTTCCCCAACCTGGGTTTCGATGTCGACCACTGCCTGGGGCCCGGCGAAGTGGTCCGGTTGAGTCCGGACGGCTGGGAGCAGCGGGCGGCCCCCGGCGACCGCATGCAGATCTGCGCCTTCCTGTGGGTCTACTATGGGTACCCGGCATCGGAATACGAAGGTATCAACGTGGAGGACGTGCGCAACCGCTGCGGGGCGGCCCTGGCCAGAAACGACGACGACGCGGTGGATTTCGTGGGCGGCATCCCGGACTCGGGCATCGGCCACGGCCTCGGCTACGCCAACCATCGGCAGCTTCCCTACCGGCGTCCCTTCGTGAAATACACCCCCACATGGCCCCGTAGCTTCATGCCCCAGAACCAGGCGATGCGCGACCTGGTAGCCCGCATGAAGCTGATCCCTGTTCGCCAGCTAATCGACGGCCAGCGCATCCTCTTCTGCGAGGACTCCATCGTGCGAGGCACCCAGCTGCGAGACAACATCCAGGTTCTGTTCGAATACGGCGCCAAAGAGGTACACATGCGGCCTGCCTGCCCCTGCCTGATCCACTCCTGCGAATTCCTCAACTTCTCCACCTCCCGGTCCACCCTGGACCTTGCGGGTCGAAAGACGATCCAGGAATTGGAAGGGGTGGAAGACCGGTACCTGGAGGAATACGCCTGCCACGGGTCCGAGAAAAACCTGGCCATGATTGACCGGATCCGCCAGCAGCTGCACCTGACCACCCTGAAATACCAGCGCCTGGACGACCTGGTGGCGGCCATCGGCCTGCCCAAGGACCGGCTGTGCACCCACTGCTGGGACGGCACCAGCCATACATAAATCGTCCATCATTTTTTTGTTAAAAACGGTGCAGAGGAGATACCGATGACCAATGTCTATCAGAAACTTGCCAAACACCTGGACAACCTGCCGGCGGGTTACCCGAGCACTGAATCCGGCGTCGAGCTGCGGATCTTAAAGCGGCTGTTCACCCCCGAAGAAGCCGACATCGCAATGACCCTCACCATGATGCCCGAGCCGGTGGCGGGTATTGCCGCCCGCGTGGACACGGATGAAGCGCAGCTGGCGGCAGCCCTGGAAGCCATGGCCAAAAAAGGTCTGATCTTTCGCATCTCAAAAAGAGACAGCACCCTCTACAGCGCGGCCCAGTTCGTAGTGGGCATCTGGGAATACCACCTCAACGATCTGGATGAAGAACTGATCCGGGATGTCAACGAATACATGCCCACTCTGCTGAAAAAAGGCTTTCTGAGCACCAAGACCAAGCAGTTGCGGGTGGTGCCGGTTTCCAAGAGCGTTCCGGCCGAAATGGCGATCATGCCCTTCGAGGCGGCCGAAGCGATCATCAACAAACAATCCAAGATCGTTGTTTCACCCTGCATCTGCCGCAAAGAGCAGAAGATGATCGGCAAAGGATGTGACAAGCCCATGGAGGTATGCCTGGTCTTTGGCGGCGGCGCTTACTACTATGAGAAAAATGGATTGGGGCGCGAAATCGACAAAGCGGAGGCGCTGGAGATCCTCAAAGCCGGGGTCAACGCCGGCCTGGTGCTTCAGCCGGGCAATCAGCAGAAACCCATGAACATCTGCATGTGCTGCGGCTGCTGCTGCGGCATTCTGAAAAACCTGAACACCCTCGAGAAGCCGGCCCAGATGGTCCACACCAACTACTATGCTCAGGTGGACGAAGAACTGTGCACGGCCTGCGAAGCCTGCGTGGACCGCTGCCAGATGGACGCAATCACCGTCGATGAAACCGCACAGGTCAACCTGGACCGCTGTATCGGCTGTGGCCTGTGCGTGACCGACTGCCCCACCGAAGCGATGATGCTGAAACAAAAGTCAGAGGAAAGCCATTACGTACCACCGAAAAATGTATTCGAAACCTACATGAACATCGCCCAGGAAAGGGGATTGATGTAGGGAGCGGTCACCAGCGCCAACGTGAATCGTTTGATCAAAAATACTCACCTGGACCCGCTGGCTGCCACACCGCTTCACTGCTACATGCCCTGCCGGGTCGAACCGGTTTGATCCTTACAAAAAAAACCAGCAAACCATGGAGAACTTGGAATGAAATTTCTGAAACGCCTGTTCGGCATCTGTGAAACCCCGCTGCCGGCCGACCCGGATAGCTGGTCCTGTGATAGCGGAACCGTGCAGATCACCCTGTTCCAGGTGCCGGAACTGAAAGCCCCCGGCAGCGGCGTGCGCCTGGAAGGCAAGGGGCTCGACCCCAGGTTGCTGGTGTTCCATGGCGACGACGGGCAATACCACGCCATTGCCAACCGCTGCACCCACATGGGCCGGCGCATCGACACCATTGCCGGCAGCAACACCATCCAGTGCTGCAGCGTCTCCAAGTCCACCTTTACCTATGACGGCCAGCCGGTTGGATTATTTCGAGTACCGCAACGGAGCACTCTGGGCAGAAGGGGTCCGCGTCAGCGACCTGGCAGAAGAATTCGGCACCCCCTTGTACATCTATTCCGGCAAAACCCTGAGGCGTCACTACAAGGCCTTCGACGAGGCATTGGGGAATCTGGGCCACCTGACCTGCTACTCGGTCAAGGCCAACGGCAATATCAGCCTCCTTCGCCTGCTGGGCGATCTCGGGGCCGGGGTGGACATCGTCTCAGGGGGAGAATTGCACCGGGCCCTGACGGCCGGAATCGATCCCCGGAAAATCGTCTTCTCCGGCGTGGGCAAACAGGGACACGAAATCCGGGAAGCCCTGAAGACCGACATTCTCATGTTCAATGTGGAATCCGTCCAGGAGCTGGAACTGATCGGACAAATTGCCTCGGAAATGAACACCGTGGCACGGGTCAGCCTGCGCATCAACCCCGATGTGGACCCCAAGACCCACCCCTACATCTCCACCGGGCTCAAGCAAAACAAGTTCGGCCTGGATATACTCGAGGCCACCGGCGCCTATCTCATGGCCGAAGCCCTGGAAAAACTCCTCGCCTTTGCCGACCGACTCCAGTCATCGGGCGTTGAGATCCGCTACCTCGACCTGGGCGGCGGGCTGGGCATCACCTACGACGCGGAGGAGCCACCCCTGCCCGTTGATCTGGGCCGGGCTGTCGCTGACACCATCGGTGGCAGAAAACTCACCGTCATCCTTGAGCCGGGGCGTGCCATTGCCGGCAACGCCGGCATTCTGGTCACCCGGGTCCTGTACACCAAGAAGACCCAGGTCAAAAATTTCGTCATCGTTGATGCGGCCATGAACGACCTGGTGCGCCCCTCCCTGTATGGCGCCTTCCACCGGATCGGCGAGGTAAATCTCAAGGACCGTGAGAAGATGGTAGTAGACGTGGTGGGCCCCATCTGCGAGAGTTCCGATTTTCTGGCCCAGGACCGCACCCTACCCGCAGTGAAACCCGGCGAGTACCTATCCGTCTTCTCCGCCGGAGCCTACGGCTTCACCATGTCGTCCCAGTACAACTCCCGGCCCAGGGCCGCCGAGGTGATCATCGACGGTGACCGGACCATCGTTGCCCGGAAACGGGAGACCTATGATGACCTCATCGCGCTGGAGATATAGCGACATCTTAAGCAAAAAGATAATATTTATAATTATTTTCCTGACTTCATCGGCGGCTACTCTATTTGCCGCAGGAGCCGGTACGGAGAGCCCTTCATCCATTTCCTGGAGCTTTTTAATCATCACCCTGTTCGGCGGTTTAGCTCTTTTCCTTTATGGAATGGAAAAAATGAGCGAAGGGATGAAAAAAGCCGCCGGCAACAAAATGCGGTCTGTTCTCGCGGCACTGACCAGCAATCGAGTGATCGGTCTTTTTGTCGGCGCATTCGTCACCATGGTGATCCAGTCCAGCAGTGCTACTACCATCATGCTGGTGAGTTTCGTTCAGGCCGACTTGATGAGCTTTGCCCAATCATTGGGGGTGATCCTGGGTGCGGATATCGGCACAACCGTTACCGCCCAGTTGATCGCATTCAAATTCACCGACTACGCTCTGCTGATGGTCGCCATCGGCTTCGGCATGCGGATGTTCGGAAAAAATGATAATTTCAAGAATATCGGGGATGTCCTTTTGGGATTCGGCATCCTGTTCTTCGGAATGAAACTGATGAGCGATGCCATGGAGCCGCTGAGGATCTGGCCGGAATTTATCGATTTGATGAAAGGTCTGGAAAATCCGCTTTTAGGTCTGTTGATCGGTACGGTATTTACCGCCCTTATCCAGAGTTCCAGCGCATTTACAGGCATTGTTATCGTCCTGGCACAACAGGGATTAATCACCCTGGAAGCCGGCATTCCACTGGTTTTTGGTGCCAATATCGGCACTTGTATTACCGCCGGTCTTGCCAGTATCGGCACGTCGCGTGAGGCAAAACGGGTGGCTCTGGCACATGTTCTTTTTAAGGTTTGCGGTGTCGTTTTGTTTATTTTTTGGATTCCGGCCTTTGCTGACATCATTCACGGCATTGCCGATAAATTCGGGTCGGACCCGGCCCGCCAGATCGCCAACGCCCACACGATTTTCAACGTGAGTCTGGCGTTGATCTTCCTCCCGTTTTCAGCGATTTTTGCCGGATTTTTACTGAAGATCCTGCCCCAAGAAGAAAAAATAAAAGGCGTCATTCCAATCATACAACATTTGGATGAGAGCATGATCGCAACACCGGAATTTGCCATCGGCCTGGCACGAACGGAAATATCACGAATGGCTAACATCCTTGGTCGAATGTTGCGGGCCATCATCATTCCGTTTATGTCCGATGCGAAATTGATCAGCCATGAAGTGCGACAAAAAGATGAAGCTGATCTTCTGGTAAAAGAGATACCCACACAGGATGAGATATATCCTCAGCTAACGCTGCTTGAGGGGATTGACATGCGGGAGGAAAAAATTGATTTTATCGATGAAAAAATCGTAGACTATCTCATCCAGGTTGCCCGGCAAGAGCTGTCTGACGAGCAGGCCAGCGAGGTTTATGGTATGATTACCATTGCAAATGATATGGAGAGCATCGGCGATATTATTCACAGGAATATTTTGCCGCTTGTTAATAAAAAGAAGGGGCTTAACGCCGATTTCTCCCAGGAAGGCAAGGAAGAATTGATGATTTATCATACTAAAATGTGCAAACAAATCAGTCGGCTAAAGGAAGCGTTCGCCGAACGAAACACGGAAACCGCCCAAAGGATTATGGCCAAAGAAGAGAAATACCTGAACCTGGAAACAAAATACCGCCTTAAGCATCTGGAACGGCTTCACCAGGAACGGAAAGAATCCGTGAAAACTCATGAGATTCATATGGAACTGATGGATCTTTTAAAGCAGATTAATGTTTACACAGGCAATATTGCCAAAACCTTTGTTAATACGTGCGGGTAGACTTCTCATTGATTAAGCAATTATCCATAGTCACAAATCAAGGTTTAATGCCATCTTTCGCCTAACAAATGGAGAACCATCCGTGGTCATCGTTTTTTGGATTTTGATTCTTCTGCTTTTAGGTTTGGGTGCATGGGGATTTCATCGATACCGGCGCCAGAATCTAAAGATGCAAAAACTTAAACAATCCTTGCTGAAGGTCCATCAAAAAACACACGAACAAGAAGAAAAGCACACGGAAAACAAAGCACAATGGGAGCAGACCGAGGAGAAATTGCGCAGTTTCCTTCAGTTGATGGACACCCTGATGAACACCATCCCAAACCCCATCTA
>JABZFO010000033.1 GCA_014237405.1 Desulfosarcina sp.
AACGGCCAACGGCTGCTGCACTACCTGCTGGCCAGGCTGCCGGATTACAATCCGCACCAGGTGGACTATCGTCTCAGCCGGCTGCGCGGAACGCCCCTGGGTTGCCGCCGGATCCATACTTTGTTGGGTTTTGCCGGGGCGTTCTGCCGATTCACCCGCAAGGCCGCCTATCTGCATCCCCTGCTGCACATCGACGGCTGGCAGGAGCCGCCGATCCCCCCTTCGGAAAAGGCGATCGACCTGACCTCGGCCCTTGAGCGCCTGCAAACGGCCATTGTGCAGGTCGAACGGTTTATGAAATAATGGAAGCCATTTATATTATAGAGCCCGGTTGCTATGTCCGGCGGGAAGGCGGCGCACTGAATGTCGTCAAACAGGGCCGGGTCATCGATCACATTCCGGCCGAGGGGCTCAAGCGGCTGGTCCTGGTGGGATATGTCAACCTGACCGGGGCCGTGCTCGATTTTCTCATCCGCCGGCGGGTTGAGACTGTTTTCATGACGCCCACGGGCCGCTTCCGTGCCCGGCTGGGTATCGACGAACACCGCCATGTGGCCTTGCGCAAGGCCCAGTATCAGCAGCTCAGTGATGCGGCCTTTGCGTCCAGGACCGCCCGTTTGATCGTGGCCGGCAAGGTGCGCAACATGGTCCGCCTGCTGCTGCTGCGAGGCCGCCAGTACGATGACGATGTCCTGCGGTCCGCCGCCGCCGGAATCAAGCCATTGGTCAATCGCCTGGAAAGGACCGGGGATATGGACCGTATCCGGGGCCTGGAAGGCGCCGCCACACGGATCTATTTCCAATGCTTCGGCCGGCTGATCCGCAACGACGGATTCACCTTCAACGGGCGTAACCGGCATCCGCCGCTGGACCCGGTCAACGCGCTGCTCTCTTTTGTCTACACCCTGCTGACCAACGAGGTGACATCGGCCATTCAAAGCTGCGGCCTGGACCCGTACATGGGGTCCCTGCACGAGATCAGCTATGGACGGCCCTCACTGGCCTGCGACCTGGTGGAGGAGTATCGCGTGTTTCTGGGAGACCGCCTGGTGCTGGGCCTCCTCAACCGAAAAGCCCTGGCCGCGGACGACTTTATTTACCGGCAGTCGTCCCAAACCGCTTATACGGATGAAAAGGAGATGAAGGCCAGGCGGCCGGTGGAAATGCGGCCGCCGATCCGCCGGGCGTTTGTTGCGGCATACGAGCAGATGATGAAAAGAGTGGTGAGCCGGGGCCCGGACCAGGGCAAAATGACCTATCGCCGGCTGCTCCTGAGTCAGGCCAGGGCGTTCGGTGAATACCTGCAACACCCTGAAAAAGAGTACTCGCCGTTTGTCTGGGATATCTGAACTGGTAAAGGTGCTTAAAAGCTTCGGCAGGAGGGTGCAGAAATCGGTATTCGAATGCGGTGATCTGACCGAGGAACGCTTTCTGTTGATGAAAAACAGCATTGACGATTTGATCGATCAGGGTGAAGATTCGGTACGCTATTATTTGCTGTGCCGGGGGTGCGTGCGTAAAATTGAGTATTCCGGTATCGGCCAATTGCCCGACAATGAGGTTTTTCGGGTGGTTTAGCGTTAAGCGGTGTGATATAAATCCCATAAAGGCGGCATCTGTTGGAAAACAAATATGCAAACCATGCGGCGGGAGATGCGTGGAAATGAACTTAGTAAATTATTCAGGGTGGTTAAATGCTTCATCGGGAAGTTTCGGACCTCTCTTGAGCCCCCCGGATGACGATTTTGGAGATATATGTGGATTTACGCGTCCATCTACCCGTAAACAATTGGAAAAAATAAGGTAGCATCCGAAGGAATGACCCGATCAGAGGGGATTGAGACTGCTCACAGGATCGGTTTGGGGGATGCAGTTCATATATCCGAAGGAATGACCCGATCAGAGGGGATTGAGACCTTTATTTGCTCGTTGGTCCAATCCCCGGTAAGCATAATCCGAAGGAATGACCCGATCAGAGGGGATTGAGACATGAACCAACAATCCAGCTACACTGAAAGATGGAATCCGAAGGAATGACCCGATCAGAGGGGATTGAGACTGAATCTTAATCTTCTCCACTGCTCCTTCGTTGATGAATCCGAAGGAATGACCCGATCAGAGGGGATTGAGACTACCAATTTTTAGCCATGAGTCAAACGCCTTCACGTTATCCGAAGGAATGACCCGATCAGAGGGGATTGAGACTTGTGATTTATTGTGCCAGTATTGCGTCAATCTCTGATCCGAAGGAATGACCCGATCAGAGGGGATTGAGACACACTGAAATTGATAAACACCGTGATGGCTGACTTTATCCGAAGGAATGACCCGATCAGAGGGGATTGAGACAACTGCATGCTGAAGTCCCATAATAATCCTCCTTTTAATCCGAAGGAATGACCCGATCAGAGGGGATTGAGACGTAAGGCTGGTGCTATTCACCTTGGAAGGCTCATCGATCCGAAGGAATGACCCGATCAGAGGGGATTGAGACTTCTTCGACGGTTGGCCCGGGTTCGAATTCAGTATATCCGAAGGAATGACCCGATCAGAGGGGATTGAGACGACACACTCGTCGCCTGGCTTGATTTCGCTCTTTTCATCCGAAGGAATGACCCGATCAGAGGGGATTGAGACTGACGGAACGTACTGGAACACTTTGTCTTTCTTTTTCTATCCGAAGGAATGACCCGATCAGAGGGGATTGAGACCGATCTGTTCAATCGTGTATCCAACCAACATATCAAATCCGAAGGAATGACCCGATCAGAGGGGATTGAGACCTCGTGGCGTGAGTTTCATTGTCGAACCCCTCAAATCCGAAGGAATGACCCGATCAGAGGGGATTGAGACCCAATGTTGTCGGCATTCAACGAGATCATACTCGTAATCCGAAGGAATGACCCGATCAGAGGGGATTGAGACGATCCGCTGTGTCCACACGCCCATTCTGTTTCTGATCCGAAGGAATGACCCGATCAGAGGGGATTGAGACATCATATTCATATTGTAATTCAATCCATTCATCTTTATCCGAAGGAATGACCCGATCAGAGGGGATTGAGACCGTCGCACAGGTCAGGATGGCTTCCGTTTGGTAGTAGATCCGAAGGAATGACCCGATCAGAGGGGATTGAGACCCTACACTGATACGCTTTCCCTTACCCTCAGCTATTTATCCGAAGGAATGACCCGATCAGAGGGGATTGAGACCTGCATGGTCTCGGCAACAATTCCAACTACCGAATAATCCGAAGGAATGACCCGATCAGAGGGGATTGAGACAATTTCGGCCACTGAATCACCAACCTTCACCTTTTCATCCGAAGGAATGACCCGATCAGAGGGGATTGAGACTTTGTTGATGGCGGGGAAACATCTACCCTCGTCGCATCCGAAGGAATGACCCAATCAGAGGGGATTGAGACAAATAACTTTCGAGTCGCCTTTACTACTGATGATTGATCCGAAGGAATGACCCGATCAGAGGGGATTGAGACCTCCACAGGAGTGACCAGCCTACCTGCTTCATCGTTGCATCCGAAGGAATGACCCGATCAGAGGGGATTGAGACTTTTCGAGACCTTCCAAAGCAATTTTTTGTTCATCTATCCGAAGGAATGACCCGATCAGAGGGGATTGAGACAGGGATTGCATCGTCATAAAAATATCGGCGTTGATATCCGAAGGAATGACCCGATCAGAGGGGATTGAGACTTCCGGACGTTGAACTGGTAGTCGTCGATTGCCTCTTGAATCCGAAGGAATGACCCGATCAGAGGGGATTGAGACCTATACCGGCCTACATCGAGCCAATGAGGCTTGCCATCCGAAGGAATGACCCGATCAGAGGGGATTGAGACCAATGTCCCGGCCCCATCTTTTTCCATCCAGGAGTAATCCGAAGGAATGACCCGATCAGAGGGGATTGAGACTGTGATGGCCGTCATAACCAGTAGAAGCGAATCTTGAATCCGAAGGAATGACCCGATCAGAGGGGATTGAGACTGAACTTTGTACCGTCGTATTCGTCGCCGGCGGCATCGATCCGAAGGAATGACCCGATCAGAGGGGATTGAGACCAACCCTGTGCACTCGATTGTTTCCCCTTCTCTTTCGATCCGAAGGAATGACCCGATCAGAGGGGATTGAGACCCATCATGTGCAGGCAGTAAGGGTTGTTCGAGTAATATCCGAAGGAATGACCCGATCAGAGGGGATTGAGACTTCATCTGCCACCTGGTTCACACTACAATCATGGGTATCCGAAGGAATGACCCGATCAGAGGGGATTGAGACTTGGTCTATTGCTTCCAGTGAATAGCAGTGAATTTCAATCCGAAGGAATGACCCGATCAGAGGGGATTGAGACTTTTCATAGTTTTCGCAAAAGTCCCCCCAACTTGTGAATCCGAAGGAATGACCCGATCAGACTTGGGTTTGCGGCGAGTAAGTTAACGAATTCGCGCAGACGTACGCCAGTCGCGGATTTCCAAAATGAATGAAATTCAGCGTGTGTCTACGGATTTTAACTGTTTTCTTCCAGGTAGATGACCTGCTTGGGAGGGGTGATCTTTAAGGATTTAAAGATCTTGCGGGCTCCGGGAGGTAGTTCATTGCGCATGAGCACACGGTGATTTAATTTAAAAAATTCTGTGACCTGAAGTGCTTCCAGCGTGCGGAGGGTTTTGTGCCAGGGCTTGCCGCACTGCCTTTCGGCGATACGTTCGATCATCAGAGCGAGCACGCAGATTTTTACGTGGGTCTCAATGCGCCGGCTTGCCCAGTGGTACATTGGCGTCATCATTGCACTGTTTTAAACAAGGTCAAATTTATTTTAATTGGTCTTGATGAATTAAAATAAATGGGCTAAAACTTTAATTCATCAAGACCAATTAAAATTTCGATTAAGAGAATAAAGATATGGATAAATCTCGTTTTTCAGATGGTGCGTTGGGAAAATTACAAAAAATTTCCATACAAGAGGAGTGGGATTATGCTTTTATCCCTGAGTCGCTTCCTGGATCATGGGATATCCCCCAAGCGGTTTGGCCTCTCCTTGTAGAGGCTCGTGAAGAGCTTGCCAGATTAGATGGTGTCGGACGGCATATGCCGAATTATGATTTGCTGCTTCGCCCTTTGCAGCAGCGTGAAGCTATCAGATCCTCAAGCTTAGAGGGAACATATGCGACACCAGAGCAACTGTTATTATTTGAAATCGATCCCAAAGAACCAAAATCTCATAGGGATCCGGTAAATTCTTGGAAAGAGGTTTTTAACTATGGAGATGCTTTGCGATTGGGGCAAAAACTGCTGACCGATCTACCTATTTCCCTGCGATTTATACGCGAACTGCATAAAGCCCTAATGCGAGGCGTAAGAGGTTTTGAGCGGGATCCTGGCAACTTTCGTCGAACACAGGTTCATATAGGTTCAGACAGAAGGTTTATACCTCCCCCTGCCAATGAAGTAACCGAAAGCCTCAATAAATTCGAAAATTACATTCATAGTGATTCAACAATCGATCCTCTTGTTTTTTGTTTTATGGCACATTATCAGTTTGAAACTATTCATCCTTTCTTGGACGGAAACGGCAGGGTTGGCCGGCTTTTGTTGTCACTTATGATTTACGAAAAATGCAGCCTTACCAAACCTTGGCTGTATCTAAGTAGTTATTTTGATAAATATAAGGATGAATATATCGACAAGCTTTTTAAAGTAAGCGCTCACGGCGATTGGGAAAATTGGATATCGTTTTGCTTAAGGGGTACTATCGTCGCCTCGAAAGATGCTATAGTAAGATTCGATGCATTAGTGAAGTTGCGAGAAACTTATCAAAACGTGATTAGAGCTTCCTTTCGGTTATCTCAAATAATAGAAGGCCTGTTTAAATCACCAATTATAACGATACCCCAAGTCGCAAGAATTCATAATGTCAGCTATCCAACAGCGCGTTCAGACGTTGAAAAAATGGTTGAAATTGGAATTCTTAAAAAATCAGAAATGCAGAGGCGGCCAGAAGTGTTTTTTGCTGAAAAAATATTGAAGTCTGCATACTCTGATATTTCTGACGAATAGATGTTTTGACTGGCAGTGGCTGAATGTTATGCACAAAGTACTTACATAACTTTGCAGTACGTTTCGTACCGGCTGTTTTCTTCCGCCCAAGCGCGACAACGAGAGAGTCGAGTCCCTGACGCCGGATCAGGCTAAAAAGTTTGATACCGTAATGGTCGAATGGAAACGTCAGGACGGGGTTAGAATGATCACCGAAAAGCAGCGTCCCTGGCTGCCGGTGCGTGGAAAACAATAGGGAGAACGCGAGGGGAATTCATGGCAAAGGTAGCAAAAAGACGGGGACGGTATGTTTTAGACTATTATGACGATCATGGTAAGCGAGTACGCAAGACGCTGCCGACGGGTACGACATTGAAAAAGGCAAAGGACAAGCTGAGAGAAATCGAGGATCAGCTTGCGAAGGGTCTGTATATCCCTGACGAGAAAATTCCAACATTCTCAAAGGTGGCCGAAGAATGGCTGAAAAAGAAAAAGCCGGAACTCAGGGATTCCACATGGCATGTATACGAAGGCCACACCAAGAACCATTTCAATGCATTTGACGATATCCGAATTGACCGGATCACCATTGCCATGATTGAGGAATGGATTACAGAACGGCAAAACGAGGAGATGCCCATCGCAACAATCCGAAAGATACTTGTCTCAATGGGGCAGATATTAAAGTTTGCAGTCAGACACAAATATATTTCTTACAATCCGTTTCCTGATGCGGAACGGCCAAGGGGCCGAGTCAAGACGGATAGCGTAATGATTTTAAAACCTGACCAGCTTACCGCCTTCCTGGATGCAGTTTCAGACCAGAAATACAAGACCCTGTTCATGCTGGCGATATTCAGTGGTGCCCGGCAAGGTGAATTGTTGGGGCTCAAATGGCCGGATATGGACGGGAAAAACAACCAGATCCACATTCAGCGGACATTCAACCATCAGACATTCTATGACACCAAAACCGAAACATCGAACCGCAGGATTGACTTGGGGCCGAAAATGATGGCCGAATTAAAAAAATGGCGAGTGGCCTGCTTGCCGAACAAACTGGACCTGATGTTTCCGAATGAGGAAGGTCAACCGATGAATTACAGCAACATGGTTCAGCGGTATTACATGCCCGCATTAAAGAAAGCTAAAATCAAGCGCATCAAATTTCACTGTCTGCGGCATACATTTGCATCTCTGCTTATCCATCAGGGCGAAAACATCAAATACATTCAATCTCAGCTCGGTCATTCGTCGCCTACGGTGACATTGAATATCTATTCTCACCTAATGAATGCGGTCAACCAGGAGTCGGCATGTCGGCTGGAAAAGACCATTTTAAACGGCAGTGGTCACAAAATGGTCACAACCTGATAATAAATAAAAATGCCAATTCTCCTAAAGTCATATCAGAAAGCCATTTACACGGCTCCAACCTTTCAAACGCCCATAAAAAAAGGGCTGACAAGCCTTAGTGCTCGTAAACCCTTGATAATTCTGGTGGGCGATACAGGATTTGAACCTGTGACTTCCACCGTGTGAAGGTGGCACTCTCCCGCTGAGTTAATCGCCCGAAAAAGTAACCTTACATATAGAGGGGGAGGGCTCGTTTAGTCAAGCGTTTTTTCGGCCTGCCGCCATCCTGCGGATGCCCTTTATTTAACCATAGAAAACCTGGTCCTTCCCCGTATAGCGGGATCTTTAATGGGCCAGGTCAGAGGCAGTAGGCTTTGCCGGAATCAGTTTGAAAAGGAATCCAGGAGTCAGAATCCAGAATAAGGGTTTCGCCTTCGGCTCAGTCAAAAAAATATCAAATTTAACGGAGCGAAGCGACATCCGAGTTTTTCTAGCTCCTGGCTTCTGAATTCTTTGGTTCATCTATTATCCGGGGATCAAGCCCCTTTCAGGGCAACCCAAAGCCTGGTCCTTTAGGCCAGGATTCTTTACTGCCGTTCGACAACAAACCAAGGATTAAGCAGGTTCTCTTTGTTGTAGGCAAGGGCGTTGCCGTCATCATGGCGAACCACCCGTGCGCCGCTGGCCACGGCGATGGCCTGGCCGGCTGCCGTATCCCACTCCATGGTGGGGCCCAGGCGGGGATACACATCGGCCCGGCCTTCGGCCACCCGGCAGATCTTCAGCGAACTGCCCGCCGAAATGAAGTCCACGTTGCCATATTTGTGGCGCATGGTTTCCACGTAAGCTTCCAGTTCCGGTGTGGCGTGGGAGCGGCTCCCCATGACGGTGAATGGACGATCCTTATCTTTTCCCAAAGGCAGCCGGGTGGCTTGCCCAAGCAGCTTATCCAGGGCTTGCGGGTTGTCCGATGCGTCCGTACCGATGCCAACCTTTCGACAGGCATCGATCTTGAAAGCGCCCAATTTTGCATCGGCAAAGTACAGCGTGTCGTCCACCGGGACATAAATGACGCCCATTGTCGGGACGCCATCCTCCGCAAGGGCGATGTTGACCGTAAATTCGCCGTTTTTCTTGATGAATTCCCTTCCTCACTGAGTATCGGTATGCCAAAGCCGTTGATGGCTGCCAGGATTATTTCATGAGACTGCCGGTCGGCTCGGGTGAGGGGGGAGTCGTCCGCTTTTTTTTCCACACCCATATCCGGTGAGCGATACACTTCGAGGATGGCCTTGCCTGCCGCAACGGCACTGATTATTGCGCTATGCAGCCATGTCGTTCGGCTTTTCATTTTTTAACCTTTCCGGTTCTCATGTGCTGTTTTCGTCCGGTTGGATGGCGTACAGCTTTACCGGTGTCGATACGCCCTTGAGCGTGGCGGAGAAAGTGCGCGCGATTGCCACCCGGGACCTGATCTTGTCATACACCGGTTCGGATGCCACCGTTTCTCCTTCACCGGCCTGTCCCTGAATCCGCTGGGTTGTGTTTACGGATGCGCCGACGATACCATATTTCTTCCGTGCTTGCGATCCGATGTTGCCCACCACCACCGGGCCGCTGTTGATGCCGATGCCCATCTTCAACTGCGGCAGATTCAGTTGGGCCAACTCACGGTTGAGGCTGTGCATTGAACTCTGCATGTCGAAGGCGCATTGAACGCACCGATGGGCAGTGGCTGTCAGGGGTTCGTCCAACGGTTCGAAAAAGGCCAGGATTGCGTCGCCCACAAAATCCACGATGATGCCGTTGTGTTTTTGGACCAGTGGGATGATAGCTGAGAAATAACGGTTGAGTACATCGATGGTGGCTTCCGGCGACAGGTGTTCGGCCATGGGGGTGAACCCGCGAATATCGGCCATGAGGATGGCCACCTCCTGCCGTCTGCCCCCCAGTCGACCGGCTTCCGGCTGTTTCAGCAGCATGCGGGCAAATTCCGGGTCCACGTATCGGCCAAAGGTATTGCGGATCGTGTCCCTTTCTTTGAGCCCGTCGATCATGGTGTTGAAGCTGGTTGCCAACTGGCCGATTTCATCACGGGAATCCACGCCGATTTTTTCCCCGTAGTCGCCTGCGGCGATGGTTTCGGCGCGCCGGGAAAGATGCCTGATGGTCCCGGACATGCGGTCCACATTAAGGCGGATGATACCGTAGATGATCAGAATCAGGACCGCCGCACCGATGATGAATCCATTTCTGAAGTTGATGATGGGGGCTAATACCGCCTGGCCGTCGGCAAACACCACCAGGGCCCAGGGAAAGGTGTGGAGGCTGTGAAAACCTGCCACGCGCTTGGGTGGAAACCCCGGCCCCCAGGACACCCCGGTCGTTTTTCCAGGTATTTTTTCAAGTAAGGATTGCTCCAGTGGATCACCGGTTTCACCCAGCCGCGTTCTTCCCTTCATCAGGCCGCTAGTTAACACGATGTTGCCCGATGCCCGGTCTGCAATGCAGGCCATGGCGTTTTGCCACCAGATGTTGGCAGTGATGTCGGCCACCATGAAATCGAACTTCATGATGATTTCCAGGTTGCCGACAGGGGTATCGTAGGCGTCCATGAGAATCATGGTTATGGATACGGTCTGTTCGCCCGTCTCTTCGTCGACTTTCGGTGGGGTGATTTTTGTGAATGCACCCCGGTGAAACCGCATGAACCGGCCGTTATCCAAGGCTCTGTGTCTGCTTCCATGGCCCCCGCCTGCGGATGAATGCCAGTTCAGGTTTACCCGAAGGATGCCCGGCAGGGTCTCCAGCCTGTGGACAATGGCTTCCAGAAGACTGGCATTGAGGATGTCCGACCCGCTTTGCGAGAACATCTGCATCAGTTCCACCGGCTGCGAGAGCCGCATTTCAATTTCGTGTGCCGCCCGCTCAAGCCGGAGCATGATGGCTTCGTTCCACTGCCTGAGGATGACGTTACGAGCATAGATAAAGCCGGAACTCCCGGCAATCAGAAGAATAATGATCACGGGCGACACCAGCAGCGCGGTCAATCGTGCACGCAGGGTTTTAAATGGACGTGGAAAAGTTCCGCCTCGTTGAGCAGAAGTCTGCCGGGAGCTTTTTCCTTGTTGGGTTTGTCCACTAGGCAGCTTCGCTTGCTACGGTTTGTTCGCTTTCACGTATCGTCGGCGCCCGGCTTCCCGGGCCGCCTGGACATCCTTGTGGCAAGCCTCGGCTTTGCGGCCGGACCAGAACATGGCTTCCTCCAGATCCTTGCCGTAAACCCCGCACCACATCAGGCCGGACATGGCCCCGGCCCCGGCGGGATTGATTCTCAGGGAAGTGAGAAAGGCACCCCGTGCAGCCTGATAATCCTGGTTGCGGTAAAGTGCCCAGCCATATAGATCCTGAGCCATGAACGATTCCGGCGCCGCGGCTACCGCCTTTTTAAAAGGCGACACATCCAAAGGCCCGTCGCTACCATAGGCCGAGTAAATATAGAAGCGCTCCAACGCCTGCCCCACGGCATCCAGGCCTTCGCGGCTGATTGTTTCGGGCCACAAGGCTGCCTGGGTCTGGTCTTCCGGCATGGGTCGTCCCATGGATTCCAACCATTTTAGAAATTGGGAGCGAAACCCGATCAGGCGATCGTCAATGGAGAGTCTCAGATCGACAGGCGGGTGGACGGCCTCCGGCTTTTCTCCGTCGAAAAAGTTAAGGTTTACCGATTGGTCCGAATAGTTGCCGTAGAGCCAGAAACGTACCTTCTGAGACTGGCTGACCTGAACAAGATCCAGTTTGTTGGCAGCATCGCGGCAGTAACGTTGAAACGGTGTCTTTCCCGGAAAGATCTTTTTCACCCGCCAGCCGAACCACATCTCCTTGAGTCCGGTGTGCAGCACCAGAACGTTCCCTATGAGAAAATGAAGGGCCAGGCCGGTGCCGTGGAATGGCTGCTGGTTCTCGGCACGAAATGGCAGTACGATGCACTGGTCGGTTGGGTGTAAAGCCACGGGACACCTCCGGTTTCTGTGTTACCATTACAAATGGTATGGCAATCCATGATTGGTATTTTTACCACATCCGCCGGATCTTTGAAACACCGCTTCTCAGCGGCCGAAGCCGATACCGGGGGCGGCCCGGTGCGGCCGGGAGCGAAGGTGTCCTCAAAGGCCAGCTCGCCGCGTATACGCCTGACCAATCCTTCGGATTCCAGTTACACCAACGCCTTGCGGGTGGTCATTCGACTCACCCCGAACGTTGAAGAGCTAACTGGTTTTCCGAAGGAAGCATGTCGGTGAAGCGTTTGGCACGCATGCCCTGAATCAGTTGCTGCGTGATGAACAGGCATGTGGAGGTAGCCGGCGGTGTAATGGCTTTTTAGGTGTCAATGTTGTATAATAAATGATACTTCTCAATAAGTTCTGGGTAATTTCTTCCGATATAGGGGTCATGATATTTTCCGCAAGGCGATATGCTTATCATTAGTACACGGCATTTTTGCTCGCACGGCAACATTCATATCGCCTTGCGGAAAATATCATGACCCCAGCATTGAATCCATTGAATACGAATCACCATTGACTATAACTTATTGAGAAGTTACTAGTAAACTTGTTAAGGTTTTCAAACTATGAGGTTTTTGCCATGCCGACCAATATTGATATCTCCCGAGCCATGAAAATCTATTTGGACGACCCATTGCCACAGATGCCTGCTTTTCGCCCCGGTATCCGCCGTGCCCCGGACCGGGGCTTTCGTCTCAGCCGCAGCCAGACCTCGGTGGCCCTGAAAAATGCCCTGCGCTACGTGCCCGAAGAGCATCACGCCGCCCTGATCCCTGAGTTTCTGGAAGAGCTGAAAAACCGGGGGCGCATCTACGGCTATCGCTTTCGTCCCCAAGGCGAGATCCGGGCTCTGCCCATCGATCAATATCGGGGCAATTGCCTGGCCGGTCGGGCCTTTCAGTTGATGATGGACAACAACCTGGATTTCGACGTGGCGCTTTACCCCTATGAACTGGTCACCTACGGCGAGACCGGCAGCGTCTGCCAGAACTGGATGCAGTTCCGGCTCATTAAAAAATATCTTGAACTGCTCACCGACGACCAGACCCTGGTGGTGCAGTCCGGCCATCCCCTGGGGCTCTTCCGTTCGGACCCAAGCGCCCCTAGGACCATCATCACCAACGGATTGATGGTGGGGCTTTTTGACAACCCGGACGACTGGGAGATTGCCACCCAGATGGGAGTCTCCTCATACGGCCAGATGACCGCCGGCGGCTGGATGTACATCGGCCCCCAGGGGATCGTCCACGGCACCTACAACACATTGCTGGGGGCCGGCCGCAAGATGTGCGGGATTCCCGCCGGTGGCGACCTGGCCGGCCTGCTCTTCGTTTCCTCGGGGCTGGGGGGTATGAGCGGCGCCCAGCCCAAGGCCGCCGAGATTACCGGGGCCGTGTCCATCATCGCCGAGGTTGACGGTTCACGCATAGACACCCGCCACCGTCAGGGGTGGGTGAACATGGTCTCTGCCGACCTTGCCGAGATTTTTAAGGCGGCCCTCAAGGCCAAAGCTGAAAAGCGCGCCCTGTCCATTGCCTACCATGGCAACGTGGTGGACCTGCTGCAGTATATGGTTGAAAAAAACATCCCCGTGGATTTGCTTTCGGACCAGACTTCCTGCCACGTGGCCTACGATGGCGGCTATTGCCCCCAGGGAGTCAGTTACGAAGAACGCACCCGGCTGCTGGCCGAGGATCGACAGACGTTCCGTCAGCTGGTGGATGCCAGCCTCAAGACGCACATCGACCTGATCAGAACCCTGGTCCAGCGGGGCACTTATTTCTTCGACTACGGCAACGCCTTTTTGAAAGCTGTCTTCGACGCCGGGGTCACGGATGTGGCCCGAAACGGCAGGGACGTGAAGGACGGTTTTGTGTTCCCCTCCTATTTTGAGGATATTATGGGGCCCATCTTTGACTACGGGTACGGGCCCTTCCGCTGGGTGTGCCTCAGCGGCGATCCGGAAGACCTGGAAAAAACCGACCGGTCGGCCATGGCCTCCATCGATCCCGACCGACGCCCCGAGGACCGGGACAACTACGTGTGGATCCGCGATGCCGGCAAGAACCGGCTGGTGGTGGGCAGTCAGGCGAGAATTCTCTACCAGGATGCACAAGGACGCATGCGCATCGCCCTGACCTTCAACGCCATGGTGAGAAATAAGGAGGTGGGACCCATCATGCTGGGCCGGGACCACCACGATCCCGGCGGCACCGATTCTCCGTTCCGTGAGACCGCCAACATCAACGACGGCAGCAACGTGACCGCAGATATGGCCACCCACTGCTTTGCGGGAAACGCCGCCCGGGGCATGTCCCTGGTGGCTCTGCACAACGGTGGGGGGACCGGCATCGGCAAGGCTATCAACGGCGGCTTCGGCCTGGTTTTAGACGGCAGCCGGCGGGTGGACGGCATTATCCGTTCGGCCATGAACTGGGATGTCATGGGTGGGGTGGCCCGGCGCAACTGGGCGAGAAATCCAAACGCCATGAGCGCGGCCGCCGCGTACAACCGGAATAATGACAACGGCGATCAGATTACGCTCCCCTTTCTGGCTGACGACGATGCCGTGGATGCGGCGGTGGACCAACTGTTTTCGCAAAAGGATTTCTCATGACCGTTACGCTTTTTCGTAATGCACGGATTTACACCCCGGTGGATAAGGGGAAGCCGGCCGCCGGTGCAGCCCAGGGGGAACTGGCGGTTTACGAAGATGGCGCGCTGGCCGTGGAAGATGGACGGATTCGTGCGGTGGGCGATTTATCGTCCATCGTGCATTCGATATCCGGCAAGACCATGGATGAGGTCGACTGCAGGGATATGTGTCTGATTCCAGGGTTCGTGGACCCCCACACCCACATCTGCTTTGCCCGATTGAGGGAGGAGGAGTTCGAACTGCGCATCGCCGGCTCCCCTTACCTGGAGATCTTGGAAAAGGGAGGCGGTATCCTCTCTTCCGTGCAGCACATTCGTGAATCGGATGAAGCGGATTTGTTCGTCGCAACGGCTGAACGGGTTCGCATAGCCCTTTCCTTTGGCACCACGACCTTGGAGATCAAGAGCGGATACGGGCTGGACACACAAAACGAATTGAAGATGCTGCGGGTGATCGACCGGGTGGCCCGGGAATTGCCGATAGATGTGGTGCCCACGTTTCTCGGGGCCCATGCCGTGCCACCGGAGTATAAGGGGCGCAGCGATGATTTCGTCGATCTGGTGATTGATGAAATGCTGCCGGCAGTGACAGCACAGGGTGTCGCACGGTTCTGTGATGTTTTCTGCGAAAAAGGTGTCTTCACCCTGGACCAGAGCCGCCGGATTCTGGAGGCGGCCAAGGCGTTCGGCCTGGGGGTGAAGCTCCACGCGGATGAAGTGAATGACCTGGGTGGTGCCGGTTTGGCCGCCGACCTGGCCGCCGTTTCGGCCGACCACCTGCTGGCGGCAGGAGATGAAAACATTGCACGAATGGCCAAGGCCGGTGTGGTGGCCAGCCTGCTGCCCGCCACCGCCTACAGCCTGAGAAAACCCTATGCCCGGGCACTGGACATGATCGCTGCCGGCGTGCCGGTGGCCCTGGCTACGGACTGCAATCCCGGTTCCAGCTACACCGAGTCCATGCCCTTCGTGATCGGGCTGTCAGTGCTGAACATGGGACTTTCCCCGGCCCAGGCACTGACCGGCGTCACGCTCAATGCCGCTTATGCGGTAGGCATGGGGGCGCAGGTGGGGAGCCTGGACGTGGGCAAACAGGCCGATTTTCTGCTGATGGGTGGGCGGTCTCCGGCAATATTGGCCTACCATGCCGGGGTGTCGCCGGTGCAGGAAGTGTATAAGCGGGGAAAACGGGTGGCCTGATCGCGGCTGGAAGCCGCTCCGACCATGAGGAGTCAGTCAAGCGCCATGAAACCATTGCTTCTGGATAAAGAGAAAATCACGATTGATGACCTGCTGGCGGTTGCCCGGTCAAACCGCGAAGTCGATGTGTCTGCTGCCGGAGAAGGGCGGGTGGCCAAAACCAGCGCCCTGATCGAGCGCTGGGTGAAGGAAAAACGGGTCATCTACGGCATTACCACCGGGTTCGGGGCCCTGTGCAACGTGACCATTTCCGAGAAGGACACCCGGCGGCTCCAGGAGAATATTATTATGAGTCACGCTGCCGGCGTGGGCGATCCGCTGCCCGAGGCGGTGGTCCGGGCCATCATGGCCCTTCGGGTACACGACCTGTGCATGGGGTATTCCGGCTGTCGCATGGAGACCATTCGATATCTGCTCGCTTTTCTTAATCACGGGGTGACGCCGGTGGTACCGGAGAAGGGGTCGGTGGGGGCCAGCGGTGACCTGGCGCCCACGGCGCATCTGGGCCTGGTGCTCATCGGCAAAGGGGAGGCGTATTATCGGGAAAACCGCATTTCCGGTGCGGCGGCGCTGGACCAGATCGGATTTGCCCCACTGGCCCTTGCAGCGGGAGAGGGGCTGGCTCTGATCAACGGCACCCAGGTGATGACAGCCATCGGCGCCCTGGTGGTGCACGATGCGGTAAGGCTGTCCAAGATGGCGGACATTGCCTGCGCCATGACCCTGGAGGTGCTCATGGGCTCCAACAGCGAGTTCGACCCGCGCATCCACCAGGTCCGTCCACACCCGGGCCAGCTGGTTACCGCAGACAATATGCTTCGACTTACGGCGGAAAGCGACATCATCTCTTCTCACGAGGGCTGTGCCCGGGTCCAGGACGCCTACACCTTGCGCTGCGCCCCCCAGATCCACGGGGCCAGCAAGGATGCGGTGGCCCACGCCAACCAGGTCATCAACATCGAAATCAATTCAACCACCACCAACCCGCTGGTTTTTCCCGATACCGAGGAGGTGCGGCTGGGGGGCAATTTCCACGGCCAGCCCGTGGCCATGGCCGCAGACTATCTCTCCATGGGGCTGGCGGAGCTGGGCAGTGTGTCCGAGCGGCGCATCGAGCGGATGGTGAACCCCCAGCTCAGTGGACTGCCCGCCTTTCTGGTCAAACAGGGAGGGATCAACTCCGGCTACATGATCGGCCAGTATGCCGCCGCCGCACTGGTGTCGGAAAATAAGGTGCTGGCACACCCGGCATGCGTGGATTCCATCCCTACTTCCGCCAACAAGGAGGACCACGTGAGCATGGGCACCATTGCCATCCGCCAGAGCCGGGAAATCCTCACCAACGTGGAGAACGTTATCGCCATCGAACTGCTTTGCGCCGCCCAGGCCTATGACCTGCTCACCGAAAAACACCCGTTGAAGGCCGGCAGGGGTACCCGTGAGGCTTACCGGGTGATCCGCCGTCATGTGCCATACATGGCTCAAGACCGGGAGCTGCACAAGGACATTGAAACCATGGTACATGTATTGCGATCCGGCGAGATTCTCGGTGCGGTGGAAGCGGCGGTGGGCCGGATCAAAGTGGTCGCCTGAAAAGTCGATAAAGCGGCGGCAAATTCCAGCCAGCCGTTTTCCAATCCTAAGATCCAGCATTCGACAACGATAAAGGAGTAGTTGAGATGAGAAACCAACGGTTGCGCATGCTCATGGGCGTGCTCCTGGTTTGCCTGCTGGCGATTCCTTCAGCCTGGGCAGGCCAGGTGGTCACCGAAAGGGAAAGAAACTGGGCTCGACAGGCGCTGGCGCAGGAAGCGACGCTCAATGCCGCCCAGATGCCCGGCAACACCCTCTCCGTGCTCTATTTTTCAAATACTACGGGGCAGCCCGCGCTTGACGTCCTGCAAAAGGGCCTTGCCTTTATGCTCATGACCGATCTGTCTAAAATCAAAGATCTGGTGCTGGTGGAGCGGGTGAAATTGCAGGCCCTGGTCGAAGAGATGGGCCTCGGCGTGTCCGGCTTGGTTGAAACGGGATCAGCGCCCCGGTTGGGCCAGTTGCTGGGCGCCCGGTTTCTGGTGAGCGGTGACATAACCGGTGACGCCGGAACCGGGGCTCCAGGCGGGCAGGTGGATGAAGGCGCCATTTCCCGGGCACTGGAAACCAGCATCCAGATCGATCCGGGTCTGCTGGATGTGCCGGCCGGTCAGACAGCGAATCTGCCCAGGGTGGATGGCCTGGTCAGCACGCTTTTCCAGATCGAAAAGGAGATGCTTTTTTCCATTGTCGAACAGCTGGAAATTTCTCTGAGTGAAAATGAAAAAGTGGCATTGCGCGTCCCCATGACCACCAATGGCCGGGCGCTTTATTACTTTTTCATGGGGCTTACCTACAGTGACATGGGGATATATGACCGGGCCGGCAGTTACTATCAAAAAGCAAATCAAGCAGACCCCGGCCTGAAATCGGCAACAAACGCGTTGAAGGAGCTTCGGCATCTGGGCCTGTATGGTTCTCCCAAAAAGCCCATGTCGCTTCTCAAGTCCATTCGCAACCGAACGTCGCTGACCAACAGCCTGGCCCCGGCTAATGCGGTCAAGCGGGTAAGAACTCCCGCGGATGTCAGCCTGCGCCAAAGCCGTAATCAGCCGCCGCCGGAACCGACTCCGGAACCACCACCAACCCCCCCGCCACCACCGGAAGTGGATAACGATGGTGACCGATACACGGTTGCCCAGGGAGATTGCGATGATAATGACAGTACCGTTTATCCGGGTGCCTATGAATTCTGTGACAACAAGGATAATGACTGCAACGATCTCATAGACGACAATCCAAACTGTTATTAAGATACGTTAGTATCTTTTGAATTTTTGCAGCAGTTTTGCATGCGAAAAACACCGAATGTGAAAAAAATTCTATGGTGAAAGGATAGCTTTCATGAAACCTTTTGGATGGATTCTGTTAACGGCTCTGATAGTGAGCGCTGGAGGTGTGGCCCAGGCCATGGATATCAGCGTGCAGACCGGTGTGAACACCAACTGGTGGGACAGCGATACCAATGACCGGGGAAGCCAGACTTATGTGCCGGTAACCATTGATGCCGCCCATGGGGATTTTTTCATGCGCGTGCTCACCGCTTTTGTCAGCACCCGGATCGATCCATCGGATGCCTCCAAAAACTCCATGACCACAGCCGTCGACACCAAGGTGAACTTCTCCTATGCCATGGTGGAAAAATGGCCTGTGGACATCCTGTTCGGACTCGACTTCAACCTGCCCACCGGCCGGACCAACCTGGACAGCGAAGAGCGCCGGATGTTGCTGGACCCCGATCTGGTGACCATCTCCCGCTACGGCGAGGGCTTTAACGTCAACCCCACCATCACCATGGCCAAACAGGGTGACCGATGGGGTGTCGGGGTCGGTATCGGCTATTTGTGGAGGGGAGAATACGATTTCAGTGAGACTGCAATGGATTACGATCCGGGAGACATCTTCAATATCACCGCGGAAGGAATCTACGCACTTACCGATACCTGGCAGGGGCGGCTTTTTGGAGAAGTTGCCTGGTACGGAACCGATGAAATGGGCATCCAGAACTACTACCAAGAAGGGGACTTCATTTTAACGGGTATCGGTGTGGATTATTTCCGGACGCGATGGGAAGCCGCACTCAGCGCCCAGAGCATTTTCAGGGGAAAAAGCGAATTCCAGGCAGCCAACCTGCAGTTGGCCACCGAAGACCGGGCCGGGTACGGTGACGAGTATTTGGCCGATCTGACGGTACGATTCCTGATGAACCCAGAAACCACCCTCAGCTCACGACTGTACTACCTGACCGTCATGAAAAACGACTACGACGAGAACGATCCCTCCTTCATTGACGAAAAACAGAAAATCTCACTGGGTGTATCGCTGCTGCGCCAGTTTTCACCCCTGTTTACCGGCCGCATCGGCCTTGAAGGATATCTGCTGGATGAGGGGCGGAACTGGTACCATGACGACGACCGGGAGTATCGTGGTTTTGTGGCGGATATTTCGGTGACCAAAGCTTTCTAGAAGCCCTTACCGATCAATGCTGTGACAGCAGGTCACGCGTGGCCGCTGCGGCACCCTGGAACCAGCCGGAAAGGTCCCCGGCGGGAACTGTTTTCCAGGAGGCATTGAGCACCCTGCCCGTCTCCACCTCCACCAGTCTCAGATCCAACCGCATTTGTGATGCCACCACCTGATAGGCGCCAAACAGCATCAGCCGGGCGCCCACCAGCCGTCCGATGCGAAGGCCGGTGGCCTCATCGGCCAGTTGGCTGGAGCCCAGGCTGAGTTCCTGCAAGATCGCCAGCAGCCGTTCCCGTTCCACCAGGGAATAGGTGCCCGTCGCCTCGACGGTTTCCATTACGCTGGCCGTCATCAGTTCTGTCAGATCTGCCTGGGTGGTTCCGGGCAGGCTGAGGTCTTCCAGTGTCCAGACCGCCAGTGCCGGCGTTCCGGCCGGACCGGAGACTGGTGCTGTGGCACATCCGGCCACCGTTACCCCCAGGAGGAACACAAAACCCCATTTCCGGGCCATCTTGCCGAGTAGCTTCAAATTTCCTTTAAATCGGCGACGCATTTTCCCTGACTTTGTCATCTGCTTTCAGATCCCGTTCTTTTTTGACGATTCGGGCATGGCACAGGTCGGTCTCCACGCTGATTACTTCCAGCTGGGCCACGACCTTCGGCAGACCCTGCAGCTTCCGGCCCTTGTACTCGATGGGTTTCGTCTCTTCCAGCACATCCAGCCGGGTGCCCTGAACCATGCCCTGGTCGGCGCCCAGGTTGATCAGTGCCTGGTCCCCTAAGGCCTGCACCACATAGCCCTGCAGGGGATAGCTGGTCACGATGGCGGCCAGGATCTCCCGGTTCAAGCGGTGCAGTTCCTTGTTCCATCCGGATTCGGGGCCCAGCTGGCGGGTAAGGGTTTTGGCGATGGCCGATGTTTCCGTGTCGACCAGACGCAGATTCACCAGCGTGTCACCGGGCATGGTAAACAGGGTCCCGGTACCCATAATCCGAGCGGCCATGACGCGGCCCAGCCGAAGGGCGGTGTCCGGATCCGCAAGATCCGAAGACCCCAGGTTCAATTCCGACAGCAGCCGAGCCAGCACCACCCGGTCCACCACCTTGACCCGGCCCGAGGCGTTCAGGTGGTCGGCCAGCTGGGTGGTGAGAATGGTTGACATGCCGTCCCGGTCCGCCAGCCCGCCCTTCTCCTGAAAATCCACAAAAGCAAACACCAGTGGCCGGGAGGTCCACTCATCCTCGTTAGCGGTCGGGTTTGCCTGTTGGTTCCGGTAGCGCTCGGCCAGGTCCTTGACCAGCGCATCGATCTGTTTGCGTTTATCCGCATCTTTTTGCAGCTCGATCATCTCCTGGGCCTTTCGGGCCAACAGCGCCGCAAAGGAATCTGTCGTGTCAATGCCTGACGCTTTCCGGTAGGCGGCCAGCGCCTGGTCCCACTGCCCTTCGCGCTGGTAGGACATGCCTTTATTGGCGGTGGCTTCAACGAAGTAGGGATCCACTGCCACGGCCTGGTCGTACAACTCACGAGCCTTCTCATGCTTGCCCACGCTTGCGTAAAACCGACCGTACTTGTTCAGGGCGACAGCCCGTTGGTGGGGCGAGGATTCCGGTTTGTTTACAGCCTTTTTAAATTCGGTCTTGGCTGCGTCCTTTTTGTTTTGACGGTAGAGCACGTTGGCCTTCACCACATGGGCGAAACCCCGTTTTGGCGCTTTGCGGGTCACCTGGTCGGCCATGGCCATGGCTTTCTCATCCTCCCCCTTTTCGGCGTACACTGCGCTCAATCCTTCCTGACCAAGAACTTCCCCCTTTCCCGGTTGTGCGGCCACGTCCTGAAAGATGGTTTCGGCATCTTTCAGGTTGCCTGATTTCATCTCCGCATAGCCTTTAACTGCCTTTGCCTCGATGTTATCCGGATTTTTGGCGAGCACCGTGTCGCTGATCGCTTTGGCCATGAGCGTTTCTTTGCGGCTCAGGGTCCGTTCGGCCAGCCGGACCAGAAGGACCTCCGTGGTTTTCCCACCCCCCTGGAATACATCCAGCACTTTTCGGTCCGGACCGATAACACAGACGGTGGGCAAGATTGCCTTGGCACCATATTGGTCGCTCACGGCGCCGGGATCGAGCAGGACGGGAAAAGCCGGTGCGGCCTGCTTGATGTATCGGGCCACTGCACCGGAGGGGCTCATGGTAATGGCCCACACCACCAGGTTGTTATCGGAAAACCGCTTTCTCAGGCTGTCCAGATAGGCCAGCCCCTCCTGACTTGGCCGGGATGCCGCATCGAAAAAAAAGAGCACCGCCATCTGGTGATTCTTTAATGCGGACAGCACGTAGGGAGAGCCCTTGGCATCGTTAAGCGTAAAATCAGGTCCTTTCTGACCGGCGACCGGTTGCGCGCCGGCCAAAGCGATCGTTGACCAGAAAAAGGCCATGACCAGGCCGGCCACCCGCAACGTGGTGTTCGTATAGCGCATGATATTCCTCCCATTCGTGGCGTTTGGGGTCCGATGTCGCTGCACCGGTTTGTCATTCATTTTCGTTCAGCAAAAATGCAATGATGGTTTCCAACGGAGTTAAAAAGCCCACCGTCGAGGTTCCCCGGTAGCGCCCTTTGACCATGGCCACCAGCTGCCCCCGGGCATCGAACACCGGGCTGCCGCTGCTTCCGGGATAGATGTCCATTTCCACCTGCCACAGTGGCTGGTCGTCCACCAGCCGGGGGGGGCCGTTGATGGTGCCGAGCGCCAGGGTGCCCCGCAGGTTGTTTGGGCACCCGATGGAAAACACGCTTTCCCCCATTCCCAGAAGGTTCCGTCCTGAGGAAAGCGATACGAACGTTCGGGCACTTGCCGGAAATTCAACCAGCGCCAAGTCCCGGCGAAGGTCCAACCGGGCGACGATTCCCGGCACGCTTACCCCATCGTAAAAGGTCACCGTGACCCGCTGGCGGCCGGTCAGATCGTGGGCGGTGCACAGCACCAGGCCATCCGGATCGACCACGAACCCCGAAAACTGGACCTCCTGCTGCCTTGACCGGGCATGGATGCAGACTGCCGTTTCGATTCTGTCCAGCACCACCGTGGGAACGGTCTGATGTCGGCGTTCCGCCCGTGGTGGTGGAATCGGCGTTGTTCCAAGCAGATATCCGTCAACATATTCCCGCAGCCTGCGGCAGGCTTGAATTGAAGGTGTGGCGCCTTCATGGATCATCGTGGCCACTGAGGCCAGGGCCGACTGGGGCCTGACGGTGATCTCCCACTCATTCTGTGATTTCCAGGCCGCCAGATGGACGTATCCGGGACGCGGATAATCCCGACGGACCGAATATCCCTGACCGGTCAGCCATCCGGAGATAATTTCAACCACTTCACTGGCCGGGGCTGGAAACTGTTTTTGCGCATCCGGGCACAAGGTACCACCCAAAGCACTGGTGCCGCCTGTAATAAGAAGTGCCAGGTGACATGCAATGATCAGGCGCATTATGATCTCCCGGTGCTTGCCATGGTTTCCGGTCTCCAGTTCTCTTTCGGGATATAGGGACTCGGCAAGAGCCTGTCCAATGCAGGCATGCCGCAATATATCTATCTGCAATTATGAAGAAAATCAAATGAAAAGAGAAATGTCGGCTTTGCGCCGTCTGCTTGTCCTGCTGGTAGCGGTCAGTGCATTTGCAGGCGTCATCACCTTCGGCATGGATCAATCGCCATGGGTCAGCATGACAGTGATGCCCACCCATGATGAGCCGGATCCGGTGGAGATCATGTCCGTTAATTTCCTTTAAGATGCTGAAAAAAAAGGGTCTGGAACTGGAATTCGACGATCATGAGCGGGTGCGTTAAGGCAAATAGCTCACAATGACACCGGAACTTTTTAATGCAGAATAATATCAGTAAATATTACAGTAAGATCGGGTCGCTGGAGAAGAGGCGTTCGCCGAGGTGGCGAACCATTAACCTGTTGACCCTCCCCGCGGTGATTGTTATGGATGAATAGCGCGATTTCCGATCGCATCAGTTGGCTTTAATTTAGACAGGCCCTTAGCTCAGGATGATTCTCCGGATATGGAAGATACCGATCATTCGCCCTTTGTGATGGAACCCGCTCCGCTCAAGCTGGATGCCACCGGAAACGGTTTTCCAGATCGCTATGCGGTCAAAGGGGTTGGAACGGATCGGGTTCTGACCTGTCTTGAAGCCCCCAACCTGCAGGTTATCATCAAGGCCGGCCTGACCGTCACAGCATCCGCTGCCCGCAAAGCCCCTCCGGGAACGATATACCTGGACGGGGTCGCCCAGACCGAACCCTTCCTGGATCACGAAAAGAAAGTCTACAACCTGGACCACCACGAAGGGTGCGTCCGTACCTTCACCCTGGCCACCTGTGAGCAGGCCCTGATCATGTGCGTGAAGGGGTTGGACCTGAGAGATCGGGAATGGAAGATTTTTGCCAACGAACCGGACCTTGACACCATCCTGGCCATCTGGATCATTTTCAATCACCAGCGGGTCAACAACCGGGAGGCGATCAACCGGCGCTCTCTTTTCGCGCTAGTCAGGCTTGAGGGGATTATCGATGCCCTTGGCCTGGAACTGCGGGAACTCAGCGGTTTGCCGGCTGATTTGCTCCAGAAGCTGATGCGGGTCATTGATCGCCTGCGCACCGAAGAGCTGGAACTCAAGAAAGCCGGCGAGTGGACCAAAACCGATTTCCTCGAATATACCGTCGGCGTGCTGCGAAAGTTAGATCAGTTTCTTATCAAATTGGGGGAATTGGATGATTTCAAAGGTGTCGAGGAGTTAGCCCGAATCGAGCTGACCAACAATCGCATTGCCGTGGTGGTGGCTTCGGATCTGGGCATCTACGAACTGGAACCCCACCTGGCCAAACTCTACGGCAACCGGCTGGGATGGGTGGCCCTGCGCAGGAGAGGAAACGAATACACCCTGAGGCAGATGGACCTGTTCATGCCGGTGAACCTGGAGGATGTGTATCAGCGGTTGAACTTCATGGACCCGGCGGTCAAGGGACGTATGGGCGTCAACCGCTGGGGGGGATCCGGGGATATCGGCGGTTCGCCCAGGGATCGCGGCACCGGGCTTTCTCCAAAAGAGATCGTTTCGGCCTGCCGCGATGTCATTGAAAAACGCAGCGACATTCGCCAAGTGAAACGGTTTTTAGCCAGCGCGGCATTTTCAATGCTCATCGTTATCACCGCCATTGCCACCGGTCAGAACTGGCTGCCGACCCGGTGGCTGGACCAGGGAACACTCGGCGTGTGTGCCGGGAGTCCGGTTTTCGGATTTCATACTGCACTCTTGGTTTTTACCATTATCATGCTCGGCATCGTGGCCTTGCGCCGGCCATGGCAGTTTGGCATCATGCTCCCCGCTGGAAAAGACTGGTGGCGCCTTCTGCCCATCGCCATCATCTGCGGATTTACCGGCGACATGCCGGTGCCCGGCGATGCGATGTTTGCCGCCGATCCCGTGGCGGCCTGGACGATGGCCCTGGTCCTGATTCCGCTTTCCATGGAGCTGTTGTTCCGGAGCCTGGTGCACGGCATGATGGCGCAGTTGGCCACCATCCAGGACTGTGAAAGCCGGTGGTTTTTATCCGGGCCCACCATTGGATCGGCGTTGCTGTATGCGGCCACCATCGGTTTTCAAATGACAATGATGTCAGGCAACCCCATGGCAACCCTGACCAGCGGCATCCTGATCAAATCTGTTGCCGTGGCTGCCATATTCGGCATCGCTGCCGGCATGATCCGGGAGCGGTCGCACAGCATTCTGCCGGCCTGGCTGTTTCACGCAGCAGCCGTGGCGACGTCGCTTTTTGCCTTTGGACCGGTTTGATTGTGGCTGAAGTATTGAAGCCCCCCGCCGCAATCAGGGGCGAATGCGATTCCTTCTGCGGTTCGTACGCTTCCAACGATCTCCTTTCCAAAAGAGTATCCGCCAACAATGAATTGACGCTATCCGGCAGCAAGCTGTGATGCCATCTTCTTTAAAACAGGGGTCGAATCGATGAAATTGAAAAAGGTGCCCGTTACCCTTGACGGCAACGACGGAGAAATCCAAATCCTGAGAAATGGTCACGGGATTCCGGAAATCACAGCGAGTACGGTAGCGGATCTGATGCGGGGTTTAGGGTGGATTCACGCCAACGACCGCCAGTTGCAGACGTTGCTCACCCGCATTCTTCTCCAGGGCCGTGCCGCCGAATTGCTCAAGGCCGATGACGCCCTGATTGCGATCGATACCTACATGCGGCGGATGAATTTTCTCTCAGATTCACAGGCACAGCTCGCTCAGCTGGAACCCGGCACACGAAAGGCGATGGATGCCTACGTGAAAGGATTCAACGAATGGATGGAAGATAATGGACTGGTGTTTGAATTCAAGCTGCTGGGATATCGCCACCCGGAACCCTATGCGGTGACCGATTGTCTGCGGCTGGGCAAAGTATTCGGATTTCTGGGTTTGGCCGATATCCAGGCAAATATGGAAAAATTTCTGGTGGAGATGATCCAGAAAGGGCTATCGGAAGAGAAATTAAAAGAACTGTTCCCCTATCTCACCGACCCCATTGACACGGCATTGATCAACCAGGTTACGCTCTCGCCGCCCTTGGTGCCGGCGGCAGTCGAGTGGCTCAACCGGCTTCCCCGATTCAATGCCTCCAACAACTGGGCCGTATCCGGCCGCCACACCCGTTCCGGTTTTCCAATTCTGTGCAGCGATCCTCATCTGGAGGTTAACCGCCTGCCCAATGTCTGGCAGGAGATCGTTCTCCGGCTGCCCGGCAATACCCTGATAGGTGTCAGCATTCCCGGTGGCCCCGGACTGATCATCGGCCGAAGCAGCCACCTGGCATGGAGCGCCACCTATGCCTATATGGATATGCTGGACTATCGCATCGAACGGTGCCGGGACGGCAACTATTATCGAAAAGACGGCTGGAAGCCATTTGCGGTTCGTGAGGAAGAGATCAAGGTGAAGAGCAAGCCTTCCATCCGGATTAAGATCCATGAAAATAAAAACGGATTGCTGGAAGGCGATCCCCACATAGAAGGCCACTACCTGGTGCTGGGATGGTCCGGCGCTAAAGGCTGTGGGGCAAGGGACTTTGACACGCTCATCAAGATGATGGACACCCGAAATGTGGAAGCGGCGATGGCACTGTTTTGTCAGGTGGAAGCCGTTGCCATGAACTGGGCATTTGCCGACACCCAGGGAAACATCGGCTACCAGATGAGCGGCCGACATTTCAAGCGGCCCGAGGAAATAAGTGGATTACTTCCCAACGCCGGATGGGATGAGCAATTTGATCCCCAGGGGTTTAACGACCCCGAGGATTTGCCCAATGTGTTCAATCCCCCCGAAGGTTTCATCGCCACGGCCAATCAGGACCTCAACTACCTGGGACGGTCGAATCCCATCAATCTGGCCATGGGTTCTTACCGGGCGGACCGCATCGTTCAATTGCTGGAAACCGGCAGCGACCTCGACGTGGCATACATGAAGGACATGCACTACGACCTCTATTCGTTACAGGCGGAACGACTGATGAAAATCATCGGCCCGGTGCTGCCGGACACGGACAACGGCCGCCTCCTAAAAGCGTGGGATCTGCGCTATCACGCAAATTCAACAGGGGCCATGCTATTCGAGTCCGTCTACCGGGCCATCATCGACGTGGTGTTTGGCGACCACGGGATCGGGCGTGATGTGGTGGACCATATTTTCTCGGAGACCAGCCTCTTTAACGACTACTACGCAAACCTGGACCGCATTCTGGAAAAGCAGTCATCTGCCTGGTTCGACGGACAAACGCGAGAATCACTGTTCAAGCAGGGCATCGAAGCAGGCCTTCGTGCTGAACCGGTTCCATACGGAAAAACCCGATCCATCACCCTGGCGCACCTGCTGTTCGGTGGCCAGTTGCCAAAGTTCCTGGGCTTCGATTATGGTCCCCTGGTGCTTCCCGGATGCCGGGCCACCATCCCCCAGGGACAGATATTCAAAAATGCCGGGCGATTAACCACCTTCAGCCCCACCTACCGCTTTATCACCGATTTGGCCGCCGATGAGATCCATACCAATCTGGCCGGTGGCCCATCGGATAGACGCTTTTCCAAGTGGTATGTCAGTGACCTGAAAAACTGGTATGAGGGAAATTACAAGGTGTTGAGATGAAATCGTTGAAATCTCTTCGCCGTTTGCAGCGGAGAGATTTCAGTAGATCCGACTGGATGATCCACAAAGGTTTGGCGCTCAATGGTGAAGAAACAGAATCTGATACTCATCGGCATGCCCGGGGCCGGCAAAAGCACTGTTGGGGTGCTCCTGGCCAAACGCCTGGGGGTTGCATTTTCAGATACGGACATCCTGATGCAGACGGGAGAGGGCTGTCACCTGCAGGAAACCATTGCCGAGCATGGCATAGACGGGTTCCGCAGCATTGAGGAACACTACCTGCTCACCGTACCGCCGGATTGCGGGGTCGTGGCCACCGGCGGCAGCGCGGTTTACAGTGAGAAAGCCATGGCCCACCTAAAATTGATAGGACCGGCGGTCTACCTGCAGATCGGCCTGGTGCCGCTGAAGAATCGGCTGGGCAATCTGGATGAGCGGGGGGTGCTGAGAATGCCAGGCCAGACCATCGACATGCTTTATGACGAACGACGCCCCCTGTACGAGAAATACGCCGACATCACCGTTTCCACCGCCGGTGTGACGCCGGACCAGGTGGTGACGGCGGTGCTGCGGCAGCTATAACAGGTAAGGGGAGTAATTTTTCTTGAATTCTCAGTTAGATAGTGTCCATCCGGCAGCTCTTATCGGCCGGCGCAATAAAAACCAGCGCCCGGGCACATCGCACCAGTTTTTTGATATTGATTCGGCTTTGGGTAACTGACCGTCAAGGTTTGAACTCTGAGGACTAAGCCAGGCAACACCGGACCGTCATATGATTCTCGGCACAATCGTGTGCGCCAGTTCTTCCGGATAGCGCTCAGTTTGAGCAGATACCTCCCAGGCACCGACGGGCTTCCTTCGAGCCTTGAGGGTCAGTTTGAGCCGGGATTTTCCGGAGGTACCAACAGAAGACGGTGCTAGGCGATAGTAGACACGTTTTTTTTTCGGAGTGAACAGAGCTCGCAGCCATTGGAAAAACGGTGTTCGGGTCTTTTCCAACGAAAATTCCAGGGTTACTTCTCCAATGGCTAAGTTGTTCTGTCGGTCCACGCCTTCCATCAGATCGGATATAACCTGGCGGACCTCTCCTCCGCCTTGACCGGTTGACGGAACGGCATCTTCCGAGTTCAAATACGGATACTGTTTAGCGGCTTCCCGCCACGCCTCCAGTTGGTTGAGCTGTATGGCGATATCGGCATCCGTAATCTCCCGAAAAAAATTGAACAGCAGCATGTCGAAAGGAATTTTCCCGTTGGGCATGGGTGCTCCTGGCGGTGCGCGTCAAACCTCGGTTTCCGATATGGTATTGGCCAGCATGTTTAGAATTTTTTTCAACCCTTCCGGTTGTTCGGCTTCACTCGCCTGCATGCTGATTTCCAATGTGCCGCTGCGGTTCATTTCGGATTCTGAGGAACTTCGAGTCGAGACGCTGCCGGAAAGCGATACATCCACAAAACTGCTGAGCCACCCCGTGGTGCCGGCCTTCATCTTGGCCTCAAGCGCCTGATCTTTTTTGTCCTTCAGGGTATGATTGATTGAATACCTGAAGTTCACGCTAAGCGAATCGATTCTCAGGTTCGGGACCGGAATGATCGACAGGATCGGGGCGACTATTCTGACCTCCTGACCGGTATCGCTGCCATCGGCGGCTGTTTTCTTGACTGAAAACTCGATCGATTCGTCCTTCAGTTTTTCGATGTATTCACGGGTCGTCTGGGCTGCCAGCATATGCGCCTTGACGACGCCGTTTAATGGTTCGGCAAGGATATAGGACAACGGCAGCGACTGGAATTCCGCAAAGGGGGTGATGGTATTTTCTTCGGCCATTGGATTGCTCCTTTCATTTTTGAAGTTTCCGATTATTCGGGCGCTTCTTCCGGCGCCGCATCGGCAGTAGATGCGTCATGCTCAGGCGGCGTGTCAGCGGGGGACTGACCGGTCTCCGGTGGTGTCTCTTTCACGAGCTGTGTCTGGCCCATTTCCGTGAGGGCCGTTAACAACTTGTTGAGCCCGGCCGGCACAGGTGCTTTTTCCACGCGAACTTTCACCTTGATCGTAGATCCACGATACGTCTCTTTTCGACCGCCATCGTTTTCAGACGGAACGGCCGGTTCTGCAGGAGATGCCAGAACACCACGGATGCTCAACGGCTCGGGGACCAGAAACCAAGGCCGATCCTTGGCCGTCTCCGGCTTGTCGTCTTTTTTTCGGGACAGCTGGGTCTGACTGTGGTGAAACAGATTCTGTACCGTCAGTTCGAGTTCGTATTCAGCGTTGTTGATGGCAATGGGTTGGATTGGAATAAGCGAGAGCGCTGGCACGGTAACCTGGTATTTTTTTGGCTTGCCGTCGACCATTATCTCTGAATTGAATGTCACATTGAACGGCGTGCCGTCCGCCTTCTTGGAGCCGGTTGCGGTTCCCTGTTGCTTCTCTGTGCCCCGGTACCCGAGCTGCAACAGAAAGTTCAAAAACGATCGGGCGCCGTGAAGCTGGGCCTTGAAAATAGCATCCAGAGGGCTGAGGATCGCCTGGGACAGGGAGATGTCGGTTCGCTCGGCCCTGCCATCACCATACTTTTTCCCTCTCTCGTCGTTGCCGTGATTGCTGTTAGCGTCGGATGCCATTATGTCACCTCAAAATAGTTGTAGTTCGCATCAGGCCAGACCGCTGTCCCGCTTGATGCGTCGGAGTTCCGAATTTTGCAGAAACTGAACGTGCGCCAAGTCCTTGAAGCTAACCCAGTCACCACCCCAGTAGAGGCCAAGGTAGTGGGCCGCATCGCCGAGGGCGTCCCAGTACCCATGGGCCCGGGCACCTGCGCCCCAAGCCCAGCGCCGGTCGATGACATCGACGGCATAGGCGTGGGGCGAACCATCAGACTTCTGAGCATTGTGAAAACTAAAGCGCACTTTGGACCGCTTTTTCCGGAACAATTCCTCCTGCACCTCGACAGACCGCCACGCGTAGAAAATCTTCGGACGAAATTGCTGAAGCCGGAGTTCCTCCAACATCGCTCCTATCTTATCCCGGAATTCGGAGTTCAAACTCTCAAGCTTTTTCGCCTCAGACCATTTCGAGCTGTCACCGTCCCAGTAAGGATCTCGCGGTGTCGACTGTGCTGAGGTCTTTTCCCTGCCCCGGGCCGTTTGGCCCAATTCATGAATCGTCCGGCCGCCTGGATCGACTCGGCCGTCGGGTGCGAGCATGAACCGGGCTTGAAACGTGCGGATTGCCTCGATGGTTTTGGGGCCGGCGATGCCGTCGACGGCGATGGGTGCAACGGCCCCGCTCAGGCATAAATAGCTTTGCACGGTGATGACATCGGGGGGCTCGTTGACTCCACCGAAGCCGACCGGTTTTCGAATGAATGGTGTCATTTGAATCGTGTCCAGGTGTAGAAGGTTGTCTCTGAATGCGGTTGCCTGCATGATAAACAGGGAATGGGTCAAACTTGAGTTGTTGTTAAGTACGAGTACGAATCTGCATCCAGCATAAGCCGGTTGTTATTAAAATATATTGTCAGGAGGTGAGAGTGTAGACTGTAAGGATCGGTGTCCGTATGGATTTATATTAAATAACAGACATTATTGGTGAGATCAAGCTTGATGCATTATTGCCTTTAAACAAACAGAGGTACGATTTCAAACCGGGTCACGTCCACAAGTCCCCGGTCCGTGAGTTTCAAATCCGGGATGACCGGCAGTGCCAGAAAACCCAGGGTCATGAAGGGGTTGCAAAGGGTGGCCCCCAGCTTTTTAGCGGCGGTGATCATTTGGTTCATCTGCTGCCGGACGGTTTCCACCGGCTGGTCGGACATGAGTCCGGCTATGGGAAGGGGCAGGGTTGAAAGGGCCTTGCCGTCGCAGACCGCCGAGAAGCCGCCGCCCATCTCCACCACGGCCGTCACCGCTGCTTGCATGTCGGCATCGGTGGCGCCGGCAACGATGATATTGTGGGAGTCGTGGGCCACGCTGGAAGCGACAGCGCCGCGCTTCAATCCCAGTCCGGTAACGAACCCCTTGCCGGTGCGGGCCTTTCCCGTGTAGCGGTCCACCACGGCCATCTTAATCACATCCCTGGCAACATCGGCGATGGCAAAGCCATCTTTCTCAGCCACATCCACGATTTCGCAGCGGGTGATCACCTGGTCGGCAATGGCCCGGATGATCCGCATGCGCTTGCCGGTGGCGGGTATCGAGAAATCCAGATGATCCGGATTCAGGTTCATGGACGGCGGCACGGCCACAGGGGCCGGCTGCTGCACGCTTGGCAGCAGACTGCCGTTTTCGGCCACCTGTTGGCCCATGTAAAACACCTGTTCGGCGCGGATGTCCGACAGGTCGGAAAAGACAACCAGGTTGGCCTTGCGGCCCGGGGCGATAGCCCCTGCGTTCTTGATGCCGAAGTAGTCGGCAGGGTTGATGGTACCCATGCGGATGGCGACCACCGGGTCCAGCCCCTTGGCCACGGCCTTGCGGACCACCGCGTCCACGTGACCCTCCGCCATGAGGTCGTGGGGATGGCGGTCGTCGGTGCACCACATCATCCGGTGCCAGGTATTCTCGTTGATGACGGGAAACAGGTCGTCCAGGTTCCGTGCACAGGTGCCTTCACGCACCATGATGTGGATGCCCAGCTCCAGTTTTTCCAGCGCCTCTTCGGCCCGGGTGCACTCGTGGTCCGAGGCGATACCGGCGGCGGCGTAGGCAAACAGCTGGCGGCCGGAAATCCCCGGGGCGTGGCCGTCCATGACCCGTTGGTGGCGTCGGGCCATGGACAGTTTGGCCAACACGTCCGGATCGGTGAAGATAACACCCGGGTAGTTCATCATTTCCGCCAGGGCCACGATGCGCGGGTGATCCATGAAGGGCTCGAGATCCCTGGCGGACAATCGTGCGCCAGCGGTTTCCATGTCCGTGGCCGGTACGCAGGAGGGCAGGGCGAACAGGCAGTCCATGGGCTGGCCCTCAGCGGATCGGAGCATGTAGTCGATGCCTGCCGTCATGGAACTTTCGATGTGTACGTGGGAATCGATGAATCCGGGGGCCACGTACCGGCCCTTCGCGTTGATTCTTTCAGCGGCCGGGTAGTCGCCGAAACCCACGATATGACCACCGGTGATGGCGATGCTGCCTTTCGCGATCCGCCCGGAAAAGACATTGATGATATTGGCGTTTTCCAGCACCAGGTCTACGTTACCGTCACCCCGTGCCGCGGTGATGATATCTTTCACATCCATCATTTAATCCTTTTTCAGTGCCGATCGAATTTCACGGCTCATATCGTTGACCCGATTCATCACCTCATCGACGTTTACAAAGAGAATCTGCCGGTCTCGAACGACCGGTCTGCCGGCGACCAGCACGTGTCGCACATCACCTCCGCCGGCCGCATAGACAATGTGCGATTCCGGATGATATAATGGGGTAAGGTGTGGGGCACAGGTGTCGAGGACGATGATGTCCGCCTGCTTGCCGGTTTCAAGGGAGCCGATATGGTTGCCAAGGCCGATCGATCTGGCACCGTCACTGGTGGCCATTTTGATCACCGTGGCTGCATCCAGGGCCGTGGGGTCACCGGTTGCCACCTTATGGAGTCTGGCGGCCGTACCCATTTCACCGAACATGTCTAGGTTGTTGTTGCTGGCGCAGCCGTCGGTACCCAACGACACCGTTATTCCCGTTTTCAGCATTTCGGGCACCGGCGCGATACCCGAAGCCAGTTTCATATTGCTCTCCGGGCAGTGGGAGACGGCGCATTTTCGCTTGGCCATGATTGCCGTGTCCGCCTCATCCACCCAGACGCAATGGGACATCAGGGTTCGATCGTCGAGAATGCCCAGCCGGTCCAGGTGAACGACAGGGCTGAGGCCCTTCTTCGCTATTGCCTGATCCCGCTCGAAACGGGTTTCGGCCACGTGAATCTGAAACAGCAGACCTAAATCATCGGCAGACGCCTTGGCGGCTTTCAAGGTATCGTCACCGCAGGTGTAGGGCGAATGGCAGAAGATGGAGGGGGTGATCAGGTCATTTCTTCCCGCCCATTTTTCAGCGTAACGTCTGGCATGAGAAACATTTTGCGACGGCTCAGATATACCTGGTGCGGGAAAATCGATGACCCCCTGGGCCAGCACAGCCCGCAGGCCGGTTTCGCTTACGGCCTGAGCCACCACGTCTTCCAGGAAATAGCCCCCGCAGCAGCAGGTGGTGCCGGACAACAGCATCTCCGCACATGAAAGCCGGGTTCCCCAGCGTACTGCTTCGGGCCGGATGAAGCGGGCCTCGGCCGGGAAAATGTGGTCGTTGAGCCAGGTCATCAGCGGCAGGTCGTCGGCCAGGCCTCGGAACAGGGACATGGGCAGGTGGGTGTGGGTGTTCACCAGCCCGGGCATGACGATGCCGCCGCCTGCGTCGATGGTCAGACCTGCCGCGGGCGGCGGTATGCCCGGCGGGGTTGCTTCAATTGCCCGGATTACTCCTTCCTGAATACCGATCCACCCCTTTTCGATGACCCGCATCCGGTTGTCCACGGTTACCAGGATGCCGTTATGGATCACCGCATCGAAATCCATGCTATCGGCCCCGGATTTCGTCGGCGATCTGCCGGGCATCGGCCATGATTTTTTCCAGGTCCAGATGCAGGAGTCTGCGGTCCTTCATCAGCACCCGGCCGTTGACCACGGTGGCGCACACGTCGCTGCCGCCGACGGAATAGACCAGGTGGGAGGCCGGGTGGTACATGGGCGTCAGGTGGGGTTTGTGGGTATCGATGACGATGATGTCGGCTTTTTTGCCGGTTTCGATGCTGCCGGTGATGGGATCCAGCCCCAGAGCCCGTGCCCCGTCGATGGTGGCCATGCGCAGCACGGTGGCGGCGTCCATTATCGTGGGGTCCAGGCGGCTGGCCTTGTGCAGCTTTGCGGCGGTGTCCATCTCGGCGAAGAGGTCCAGGTTGTTATTGCTGGAGCAGCCGTCGGTGCCCAGGCCCGTGCACACGTTGCGGCTGATCAGGTCGGCTACCGGGGAGATGCCGGCGGCCAGCTTCATGTTGCTTTCCGGGTTGTGGGACACCTTGACGTCGTGCTGCTGCAGCAGGTCCATGTCCCCCCCGCTGAGCACCACGCAATGGCAGGCCAGCAGGTTGGCACCCAGCACTTCCAGATTTGCCAGGTGTCCCACCGGCGTGGCCCCGTATTTCTCCTGGATGCCGTCCACCTCGCTCTGGGTTTCGGAGAGATGGATGACCTGGGGCAGCCGGTGTTTCCGGGCGATGTCGGCGGCTTCGGTCAGCAGATCCGGTGCGCACAGGTAAGGGGAGTGGGGTTCTACCGCGATGGTGACCAGCGGGTCGTTTTGCCAGGTATTGCCGCATGCCGGCGGCTTTGGCGGCGCGAGCCACGGCGTCCTCGAACAGGTACATGTCGCAAAAGCAGGTGGTCCCGGAAAGGATCATTTCCGCACAGCCGAGCAAAGTTCCCGTATGGACCTTATCCGGGTTCAGCAGAGCCTCGGCCGGGAAGATGTGGTCGTTGAGCCAGGTCATCAGCGGCAGGTCGTCGGCCAGTCCCCGGAACAGGGTCATGGCGGCGTGGGTGTGGGTATTGACCAGGCCGGGCATGATGATGCCGCCGGCGGCATCGATGACCTCTTTTGCAAAACGTGTTCCGACGTCGGCGGCCGGACCGACCGCCGCGATCGTATCCCCGGAGACAGCTACTGCGCCCTTTTCAATGATGCGGCCATGCGGGTCCATGGTCATGACGATGCCGTTGGTGATCAACAAGTCGGCGGCGGTGATCATGAAAGTGCTCCCGTGTGGATCTGCGCCACCACTGCTTCGATCAGGCGGTTGAGCACGGGCGCTGCCTGGTTGGCCACGGCTACGATTTTTTCCACCGATGCCGGTACCGGCCGGTCCGGGTCATTGATGTTGGTGATGGTGGACAGTCCCAGCACCTGCATGCCCGCGTGGACCGCGGCAATGGTTTCCATCACCGTGGAAAAACCCACCGCGTCGGCGCCGATGGTTTTCAGGTATCGGATTTCTGCCGGTGTTTCCAGAGACGGACCCTTCAACCCGGCATAGACGCCGCTTTTTAAAGGAATGCCTAGGCCGTCGGCGGCGCGGCGGGAAAGCTGGATCAGGGAACGGTTGTAGGTCGCGGTCATGTCGGGAAACCGGGGCCCCCATTCATCGTCGTTCGGACCGACCAGCGGATTCTCCCCCGTGAGGTTGATGTGATCGCGGATGACCATCAGATCCCCCTGGCGAAAGGCGGGGTTCATGCCGCCGGCCGCATTGGAGAGAATCAGGTGCCGCACGCCCAGTGCCTGCATTACCCGAACGGGAAAGGTCACGGTCCTGGGGCCATAGCCTTCGTAGAGATGAAAACGTCCCTGCATCACCATTACCGGGTGCCCGGTCAGAGTGCCGGCCATCAGCCGTCCCGAATGGCTCACCACGGTGGAGACGGGGAAATGCGGGATGTCGGCATAATTCAATACCAACGCGTCATCGAGGGGACCGACGGCATCGCCCAGACCGGTGCCGGTGATCACCCCGGTTTCGATGGGGCGGCCCAGTTTGGATTTGAGAAACGCGGTGGCTTCACGGACGTTGTCTTTCAGATCGTTCAATGGTTTCCTCCGTTGTCTGCCTGCTGGGGTGTCGTGTCCCTTTCCGCCGGGTGTTTGGGTTATAGACCAGCTTTAACAGCCCCGTCAAGCGCTGACCATAGCGGGCTGACGGCCATGATATCGTTGACATTTATATATAATTATGAAATGTTGCCACGCGGTCACCGGTGTTTCTTTTACATTGCCGCACAGGTGGCCCATTCGTCAAATCAATGAGCGTTTGAAGCAGTTGCGTTTTGCGGTTAAAGGAGCGTTGCCGACATGACCCTGACACACCATCCGCACCATCCGGATATCAATGACGATATGTGGTCCCAGATCGACGCGGTCGTCGAAAAAAACAGGACCGTTTCCGGGGCCATTATCACGGTTCTCAGGGAGTGCCAGACGATCGCCGGATATCTGCCCGTGGAACTGCTGGACTACATCAGCCAGGGCCTCAATCTGCCCGCCAGCAGTGTTTACGGTGTGACTTCCTTCTACTCCCTGTTTTCCATGGTGCCCAAGGGCCGGCACACCATCAGGATGTGCCTGGGGACGGCCTGCTACGTCAAGGGCATCAAAGAATCCCTGAGCCGCATCGAAAATGAATACCAGCTGAAAGAGGGCGGCACCACCGACGATAGACGATTTACCCTGGAAGCCGTTCGTTGCCTGGGTGCCTGCGGTCTGGCGCCGGTGATGGTGGTGGATCAGGACACTTACGGGGACGTGAGTTCCGGCAAGGTGATCGAACTGCTCGAAAAGTATGCCTAAGCGTATCGTTGTTAAACCGTTAACCCCTTTGTTTTCAAAACAGAACGGCCATGAAAATTGCCGAAATTAAAGATATCCTCAAAGGTAACATGCTTTGTGGTGAAGACCAGATGGACACGGTTATCGTCGCCGGCGGTGCTTCGGATCTGATGGACGATGTGCTGGCCGCCGCGGCCAAGGGCTGTGCCCTGTTGACGGGCGTTACTACGGACCATGTCATTCGGACGGCAAAAATCGTCGGAGTGGGCGCCATCGTCATCGTCAGGGGAAAAAATCCCCCCAAGGAATTCGTGGAGATGGCCAAGTCTTTCGATATTCCGCTGATGGTGACCGGCTATCCGCTTTTTGTGGCATGCGGCCGACTTTACATGAACGGCATCAGGGGGCTGGACGGTTCCTGGTAAAAACTGCTGGAGACGGGATATGGCGAAACTGACCACTCAGGACCTGGAAAGCATTAGACGTGCGCAAAAAGAGCGACAGGCATTCAGGGACAAGACGTACCTGCTGATCTGTGGCGGCACCGGCTGCCATGCCACTGGTGCCATCCGGGTCAAGGATGCCCTGGTGGCGGCTATCAACGAAAAGGGCCTGGGGGAAAAGGCCCAGGTGATCGAGACCGGCTGCAACGGCTTTTGCGCCCTGGGCCCCCTGTTGGTGATTCATCCCGGCGACATCTTCTACCAGAAGCTCACGGTGGAGGATATGCCCGAGCTGGTGGAGTCGCACCTGGTCAACGGAAAACCCGTGGAACGTTTGCTTTACAAGGACCCGGTGTCAAAAGCCAGAATTGCCGCACAGACCGACATCCCCTTTTTCGCCCACCAGATGCCCCGGGCCCTTCGCAACAAAGGGCTGATCGACCCCGAGTCCATCGATGAGTACATCGGTCGGGATGGTTATGTGGGTGCCGCCAAGGTCCTGTTCGACATGACCACCGAACAGATCATCGAAGAGATGAAGATCTCCGGCATGCGGGGGCGCGGCGGGGCCGGGTTCCCCACGGGTGTGAAATGGGATTTTGCAAGCAAGAGTGCCGGCACGGTCAAATTCGTGCTGTGCAATGCCGACGAGGGCGACCCCGGGGCCTTCATGGATCGGAGCATTTTGGAGGCGGACCCCCATGCGGTGCTGGAGGGGATGATCGTCGCCGCCAAAGCCATCGACGCGCGCAAAGGTTACATCTATGCGCGCACCGAATACCCTCTGGCCATCAAACGGCTGGGCATCGCCATCGACCAGGCCAAGGAATACGGGCTGCTGGGTGAGAACATCCTGGGCTCGGAATTTTCCTTTGATATCGAGATCTACCAGGGTGCCGGCGCCTTTGTCTGCGGCGAAGAGACCGCCCTGATGCGTTCCATCGAGGGCAAGCGGGGCATGCCCCGGCCCCGGCCGCCGTTTCCGGCCCACAAGGGCCTGTGGGAAAAGCCCACCATCCTCAACAACGTGGAGACCCTGGCCAACGTGCCCCAGATCATGGTCAACGGCGGCGCCTGGTATGCCAGCGTGGGCACCGAGACCAGCAAGGGCACCAAGGTGTTCGCCCTGTCCGGCGACGTGAACAATATCGGACTGGTGGAAGTGCCCATGGGCACCTCCCTTCGCACCATCATCTACGACATCGGCGGCGGCATTCCCAAAAAACGTAAATTCAAGGCCGTGCAACTGGGCGGCCCATCGGGCGGCTGCATCCCCGAAGCCTACCTGGACACGCCGGTGGATTACGAGGCCATTGCCAAGGTGGGGGCCATCATGGGCTCCGGCGGCGCCATCGTCATGGATGAAAAGACCTGTATGGTTGACATGGCCCGCTTTTTCATGGAATTCATCCAGGATGAATCCTGCGGCAAGTGCACCCCCTGCCGGGAGGGTACCCGCCGCCAGCTCCAGATCCTGGAGAAGATCTGCGAAGGCCGGGGAGAACCGGGAGACATCGACACCCTGGTCCAGCTGTCCGAGACGATCCGGGAGACCGCCCTTTGCGGGCTGGGGCAGACGGGTCCCAACCCGGTGCTCTCCACCCTGCGCTATTTCAGGGATGAGTTCGAGGCCCACATCCATGAAAAGCGCTGCCCGGCCAAGCGCTGCGTAGCTCTTCTGAAATTCGAAGTGGATACAAAGGCTTGCACCCGTTGCGGCATGTGTTTCCGGGCTTGCCCGGCCGATGCCATCGAATGGAAGAAAAAGGAAGTGGCCCGCATCGACAAGGAAAAGTGTATCAAGTGTCTGACCTGCTACGACAAATGCAGGTTTGACGCCATTTTCTAATTTCGGTTTGCATTCAAGATGATACCAAGGCGGCAAGGAGGAGGTGACGAGGCGACCTTAAACGGGTCGTCGAGGAGCCGACGACGCAGCCAACACCGGTAGGGTTTGAATGCAAAGTGAAATAACGGGAGCGTTGACATGACCATAGCGATTATAATCATGGGCGGACTGGGACTCGTGGTGGGGATCGGCCTGGCGCTTGCCTCCAAGATCTTTTATGTCTACGTGGACCCCCAAATCGTTGCCATCGACGATGTCCTGCCCGGGGCCAACTGCGGCGGCTGTGGCCTGCCCGGCTGCAGCGCCAATGCCGAAGCCATCGTGGCAGGCAAGGCCTCGCCCAACTCCTGTGTGGCGGCCGGTGACGACGTGGCCTTGGCCATCGCGGCCATCCTCGGTGTCAGCGTGGAGGCCAAAGAGCCGGATATCGCCCTGCCCGGGTGCACCTATGGTGTGGCCGACGCCGATGTCAAATACACGTACGACGGGTTGAACGACTGCCGCGCTGCCGCTCTGCTTTCCGGCGGCATGAAAGTGTGTAATATCGGCTGCCTGGGCCTGGGCACCTGCGCCGCTGCATGCCCCTTCGACGCGATCGTCATGGGGCCCAAGGGTCTTCCCGAGGTGGACGAGATAAAATGCACCGGGTGCGGCACCTGTGAACGGGTTTGCCCCAAACACATCATCACCCTGTCGTCGGTGACCCGGAGAATCCTGAAAGAATACACCACCGAAGACTGCACCACCCCCTGTCAGCGCGCCTGCCCGGCAGGAATCAACATCAGCCGGTACATCCAGCAGATCGCCGAAGGCGACTACCACGGGTCGGTCCAGACCATCAAAGAGCGCAACCCCTTTCCCACGGTCATCGGCAGAATTTGCCCTCGGCCCTGTGAGAACGACTGCCGGCGTAAATACGTAGACGAGCCGGTGGCGATCAACTTTCTGAAACGGTTTGCCGCCGACTATGAACGTACTGAGAATGAGCGCATCCAGCCCTTCAAGGCGCCGGACACCGGCCGACGCATCGCCGTGGTCGGTGGCGGAGTCCAGGGTCTTTCCTCCGCCTTTTTTGCGGCTCGGCTGGGCCATGGGGCCACCGTGTTCGAAGGCACGGACCGCCTGGGCGGCCTGCTCAATACCGCCATTGCCAAGTGCCGGCTTCCCGAAGAGATCCTCAAGTGGGATATCGACGGCATCCTGGAGATGGGTGTGGAGGCCCGAACCGGCCAGGTGCTGGGCCGCGACGTGACTGTGGCCGGCCTGTTGGACGACGGGTACGAGGCGGTCTTTCTCGCCTCGGGCGGATGGGACAGCCGCCTGGCCCGCGGCGCCGAGAAAGCGGTCGAGACCCCGCTGCCCGGCGGCTGCCTGCTGCTGGATAAAGCCTGGCTAAATCCCGATCATTAGGCGCCGGAAACGTCACCTTCGTTTTCCAGGACAGCCCCGACGAAGCCACCGTTTCGGCGCTGACCGAAGCCGGCGCCGTAGTGCTTTCGGGCACCGGCGTCACCCGCCTGTTCGGCGACGGGGAGGCGCTTACCGGGCTTGAGGTGCTGGATGTGGATACAGGTGAAACGCGGCTGCTTGAAGTCCAGACGCTGGTCTTCTCATCGGGCAGATTCCCCGAACTGATCTTTACCCGATCCATCGGTGACGATGCCGATGAAAGCCGCCCGAGAACGTGGACGGCGGTTCCCCCGTACAAGCAGCCGGATCATGGCGACGAGGCGGGACTGTTCGCCAAAGGCGACGCACTGACTGATTTCAGCGGGGCCATCAAAGCCATCGGGGCTGGGCGACGGGCCGCCGCTGCCATCCATAAACTCATCTACGACATTCCACTCGATTTGCCGGAAAACGTCCTGAAGTCGGATGCCGCCATTCAGAACGTGGACCACGTGGAAGCGGTGGCGACCAGCCAGCGGCGGATCATGCCCCTTGCCGGCAGCCGGGACCTGGCACAGCTGATGGAGCTGGAAAAGGGGTTCGATACGGCAACTGCACAGGAAGAAGCTTCCCGGTGCCTTAATTGCGGCCTTATCTGCTACCAGAATGCGGAAAACCAGCGGCCGCTGGAACAGATCAAGGCCGCGGTCAACGCCTGATCGCCCGGTCGGATCGACGCAACGATATACTGAGAAACGCCTATGGCCACCGAAGAAGGTGTTGTATTTAAAATGGGAACACCCGAGGCAGGGACCGCATGGGTAAAAACTACCCGCTCCAACGCCTGTGAATCCTGTTCGTCCAAAGACGCCTGCCATGCTGAAGGCGGCGGCAAGGAGATGGAGGTAGAGGCCCTCAACACGGCCGATGCCCGGGTAGGGGATCGGATCGTTTTGAATATTAAAACCGCCTCCTTGTTAAAAGCCGCTTTTCTTCTCTACGTCTTCCCGATTCTGGCCATGATTGCCGGTGCGGTACTCGGGCAGACGGTAGCCGTCATGCGGGGCACGGATCCGTCCGGACTGTCCGCCCTGTTCGGCTTCCTGTTTTTCGGGCTGGCCTTCATCGTTATTCGAATCACGGGCCGGCGCCTCTCCAACAATGCCAGTTACAAACCTGAAATCATCAAAATCAGGGGGCACCATTCGCCGTCAACGGACGCATTGGTGCTGCCTCAAACAGAATTGTAATCGTATGGATCAGACTGTATTCATATCCAACAACAACACCGCCACCTTCCATTGTCCCCAATGCGGCAAGTCCAAGACAACGGATGTGAGCCGATATGCCTCGACCGACAAGAAAATTACGGTCAAGTGCACCTGTGCCTGCGGCCATCGTTTCCGCTGTCGGCTGGAAAAGCGGAAACAATACCGCAAATATGCCGATATGCCAGGAAAATTCACCCTTCTGGGAAAAGGTGGACCCGAGGACACCGGTCTGGTGAAGGTGGTGGATATCTCAACCACCGGCCTGAAATTGAAAATGACCGTCCCCCGCACCTTTCCCATCGGTGCCAAACTGCTGGTGGAATTTTTCCTGGACGATCGCAAACGGACGCCCATGGAAAAACGCGTCATCGTCCGCAACGTTAGCGGTCTTTATGTGGGGGCCTCCTTTCACCCCAATGAGCCGGACGACCCCGCCCTGGGATTCTACCTGATGCCTTGACCGGATTTTCATGGATGCCCCCCGGCCAGCTGAAAACACCAGATCAACTGGAGCCGTGTTTTACTGCCTTACGGGCAGACACAATTGCTTTTCAAGGCCCTGTCGATACGCTAAAGCCACTAATGCAGATGACAACAGCCAGACCTCAGCGGGCAATGGACCGGGGATGGATCGAGCATACCAGGCGGCGCCTGGTCGCACGGCGGGTTGCCGCGGTGTGGGCCGTTATCTGGCTGTCCGTCGCCAGCGCTGCCTGGGCCGGTGATGCCCCTGCCCCCACCCGGGCATTCAGGCCGGGTGAACGATTAACCTTTGTGCTCAAATGGACCATCATTCCGGCCGGGGAGGCGGTTCTGGAGGTGCTGCCCCAGGAGCACATGGCAGGGCTCGATGTCAACCACTTTGTCCTGACAGCCCGGTCCAATGCCTTTGTGGATGCTTTTTATATGGTTCGGGACCGCATCGACGCATGGTCTGACGCCGCCATGAGCCAGTCGCTGCTTTACCGCAAAAAGCAGCATGAGGGCGGCACCCGGCGGGACATCACCGTCTTCTTTGATTGGGAGGAGATGACGGCCCAATACAGCAACCAGGGCGAGGCACGGGAGCCTATTCCCATTACGGCCGGTACCTTTGACCCCCTGTCCATTTTTTACTGGTCCCGGTCGGCGGATCTGGTTGTCGGTGGTCGGATACAGCGATCGGTGACTGACGGAAAGAAGCACGTACTGGGGATGGCCGATGTGGTCAGGCAAGAGACGGTAACGGTGCCTGCGGGCACCTTCGACACCTTTCTCATCGAGCCGGATCTGGAACATGTGGGCGGTGTTTTTGAGAAAAGCCCGGACGCTAAAGTCCAGCTCTGGGTGTCTGCGGATCATCGGCGCCTGCCGGTAAAATTGAAAAGCAAGGTGATCGTCGGCAGCTTTTCCGGAGAACTGGTGAGCGTGACGGGAACCGGCCCGCTGCCTACGGTGAACCCTTCAGGGGAATTAGGGCCTCGGAAAAAATAAAATCCACAGAGATGACGCCGGATTTTTGTTCGCCGATTTTATATAAGATCAGGCAAGGCGCGTCGATGGTTTCATACTGGTTGTATGTGGCCATCGACGCAACGCAGAACACGGGCACAAAGACAAGTAAGATCGTGGATTTAATTATTTCCGAGGTCCTAACACCCCGTAACCATTCAAGGAGAAATTGATGACCGTTATTAAACTCAAAACAATTACCGCCGTCGCAGTTGCCGTGATGGCTATCCTCTTTCTTGTCCCGACAATCACTACTGCCGCGGAAGCGCCTGCCGGACAGATTGCCCGGGTCAATGATACCACGGTGCTTCGCCAGGACCTGGACCGTGAGATGAAACTGGTGTCCCTGAAGCTGGCCCGCCAGGGGCGACCCGTGGATGCCGAGCACCTGAAACGATACGAGGGGGAGATCCGCGAAACCCTGATCAACCGGACCCTGTTGCTGCAGCAGTCCCAATCCATGGGGGTCGGTGTCAAGGATAGCCTCGTGGCAAAAGCCCTGGATGAATTCAAGGCCGGATTCCAGGATGAAAAGGCCTATCAGAATGCGCTGACGGAAATGGAATTTACCGAGGAGATGCTGAAAGGCCAGATTAGAAACGGACTGACCATCAAAGCCCTCATTGGCAAAGAGGTGATCCAGAAGGTTTCCGTGTCCGACCAGCAGGTCCGCGCCTTTTATGACGACAACCCCAACCTGTTCCGCAAGCCGGAGCAGGTGAAGGCTTCCCACATTCTCGTTCAGGTGCCGGCAAATGCCGACGAGGCCAAGAAGGCCGAAGCTCTGGTCACCATCCAGGCGCTGAAGACGCGCATCGACAACGGTGAGAATTTTGCCACCCTGGCCATGGAATACTCAGATTGCCCCAGTAAGGCCAAGGGCGGTGACCTGGGTTTTTTCGGCCGGGAGCAGATGGTTCCGCCCTTTTCCGAAGCCGCCTTCGCCCTTCAGCCGGGTCAGATCAGTGGTGTGGTGCAAACCCGCTTCGGCTACCACCTGATCCGGGTGACCGAGAGCCAGGCAGAGCAGACCATGGCGTTCAACGATGTAAAGGAGGCCATTTCCACCCGTCTTCGTCAGGAACGGGAGGGAAAAAGGATCGACGCCTACCTTGAAAAATTGAAGGAACATGCGGATATTAAACGATTTCCGCTGTAGCTTTTCGCTTGACAATGAGCATTTCATTGGCTAATGATTTTCCATGATGATAGTTTGGCCACAGCAACCCCTGATCTGACATCTTCTGAGCGGCAATCTTCCATGTGCCGGAGTATCGTCTGCAAAGGCAAGGGGACATTTTGGAGGGGAACTATTGAGAAGAGGAGGTCAGTGTTTTGGCGAACGGGACAGTAAAATGGTTCAATGACAAAAAGGGGTATGGCTTTATCAATGAAAACGAAGGCCGGGACGTCTTTGTCCACTTTTCCGCCATCGACATGACGGGATTCAAGACCCTGTCCGAGGGGGACATGGTCATTTTCGATGTGGAGGAGAGCGACCGCGGACCTGAAGCCAAGAATGTAAAAAGAACAACCTGACGAATTGACGTTCGTGAACGACCGGGGCATCCTGCCTAATGCGGCAAGATGCCCCGTTCGTGAACGACCGGGGCATCCTGCCTAATGCGGCAAGATGCCCCTTCCTTTTTTCAGGCGGCGATTCATCCCCCGATACGGTGTCATCAAACTGAATCACGGCGCTAACGATCGCTGCTACAATTGCCACCTCATCCAGGACCGAAATAAGTACGCGGCCAACGACGGGTCGGGCATCATGCACGAGAATGTCGAAAAAATGTGCGCCAGATGCCACGGGTTGATCTACAAAGACTGGCGAAATGGCACCCATGGTGTAAGGCGTGGGAAATGGTCTGCCCAAACGGTGTTTGAAAGACAGACATTTGATTGCACCGAGTGCCACGATCCCCACTCACCGCGTTTTCAATTCAAAACCTATGCGTCACCTCCGGTGTGGCCGGACAAGTACATTCGTTCCACTATTATAGTGACTGATCATGAAAGTGTTTCCGAATCAAGTTAAGGAGATATCTCGATGGACAAGGATCAGCAGCATGGCGACTTGAACCGGCGGGATTTTATCACCGGTATGGCCGTGACTTTGGCTGCCGTGGGAGCAGGTGCAGCGGCGCTGAGCCCGCTTACTAATGCTGAGGAAATCCCGTCTGTTGATGCATTTTTACAGGAGCATTACAAGCGGCTGACCGCTGAAGATAAAAAAAAGATCTTTGCCCGTCTGGAAAAGAAAATAGAAAAGACATACGGCGTCCGTACGACCATTAAGGATCCGAAGCCCTTGGATGATGTCGTATACGGCTATACCCTTAATATCGGCCGCTGTATCGGCTGCCGGAAATGTGTCTACGCCTGTATGAAGGAGAACAATACTTCCCGCAACCCCCAGATTCAGTATATCCGTGTCCTGAGGATGAAAAAAGAGGGTCGGGGCATCGATCTGGAAAGCGCCGACCACGACTATCCCCAAAACGAAGCCGGAGACGAGAATTATTACTATATGCCGGTGCAGTGCCAGCAATGTGAAAATCCGCCTTGCGTCAAAGTTTGCCCGGTCAACGCCACCTGGAAGGAAAAAGACGGCATCGTGGTAATTGACTACAACTGGTGCATCGGCTGCCGTTACTGCGAGGCGGCCTGTCCGTATCACGCCAGAAGGTTCAATTTTGCAAAACCTCAGGTGCCCAGCCGGGAACTCAACCCGGATATGGCCTATCTGTCAAACCGCCCTCGTTATTTGGGAGTGATGGAAAAATGTACATTCTGCCTTCACCGGACCCGGGTGGGGCGCTACCCTGCCTGCGTTGAAGCTTGTCCGACGGGAGCCAGGAAATTCGGCAATTTGAAAGATCCTGAAAGTGAAGTGCGCAAAATCATTGAAAACGAGCGTGTATATGTTCTGAAAGAGGAGTTGGGTACTGTACCGAAGTTTTACTACGTATTTGCCAAATAGTGTCTTTTCAGAAACGAGGATTTTCGTTCAAGATCAAGGCGTGCGAAAAATTTTACCACAGGCATATGGTTGATATTCCGAGGATAAAATTTTGAGCATAACGCAGAGATTGGGCGAAAAGACCGTTTCTGGATGGGCACTAAATAGTACGGAGAAGTCATGCTACCGTTTTTATTACACGGTTTCCGATCCGTTTTTCATGGCGGAAAAGCTTACTGGATTTGGGTATCCGCGCTTTTGTTTTTCGTCCTCATTGGCTTGAACGTATACGCCCGGCAATTGGCCCACGGACTGGTCATCACCGGGATGGGCGATGAAGTTTCCTGGGGGTTGTACATCGCCAATTTTGCTTTCCTGGTTGGCATGGCAGCTGCGGCGGTAATGATGGTGATCCCCGCTTACATATTCAAAGACAAGGAAATGCACAAGATCGTTATTTTCAGCGAAATGTTCGCTGTTGCGGCCATGATCATGTGCCTGTTGTTCGTTATCGTGGATCTCGGACGGCCCGACCGATTCTGGCACATGGTTCCAGTTATCGGCTTTTTCAACTGGCCCGGTTCTCTTCTTACCTGGGATGTCATCGTCCTTCATGTTTACCTGTTTTTAAACCTCTATGTCTGCGCCTATGTTTTGTATGCCACCTTCCACGGTCGCAAACCAAAACCGCTGTTCTACGTACCGGTGGTGTTCCTGGCCATTGCCTGGGCGCCCAGCATTCACACGGTCACTGCTTTTTTTGTTTCAAGGACTTGGTGGACGACCTTACTGGAACACCGGCGGCATTCCGGTGGAAAGCTGCAACTCCTGCCACAACCGCGGTAAACGCATCGGTGTTTCCTTTCAGGGGCTGATGGAATTTCCCTATGGATCGCCATACAATGAGAAAGGAATGAAACAGCCTAAACTCCACACCAAGAAATACCTCTTTATCTCGGATGATCTGCACCATCAGTTTGACAGCCGGGAGGAAAATCCCAAAGGAGGACTGTTGTGCCAGGACTGCCATACCAGCGTCGACATTCATGGTGACGGCAATATCCACGGCACCACCATGGGGCAGGTCGAAATCGAATGTTCCGACTGCCACGGCCGGCCGGATAAATATCCCTGGGAGCTGCCTTTAGGCTACGGTGACGAGTACGGCCGCGATCTGAAGGGCGACGCCCGCAATGTGGCCAAGGAGCGTTTGCAGCTGAGTTGGCAATACGGTACGCGCTACGAGGCTGAGGACGGTTTTCTGCTGACCAGCCGCGGCAATCCCATCGGTAATGTGGTCCGCCGGGGCGATCTGGCCATCGTGCATTCGGCCACCGGTAACGATTTTCAAGTCCCGGTGCTGAAGAACATCAGCAAGGAAAACAAATGGAAAGATCCCTCTGCCGGGATCGCCATGTCTGCAGTAAAGTCACACATGGACAAGATGGAGTGCTACGGCTGCCACGCTTCGTGGGTGCCACAGTGTTACGGCTGTCATGTAAAGGTGGACTACTCCAGGGACAAGGACGGCAAACAGACTTCCGGCATAGATTGGGTCGCCTCCGGTAATGCGCAAAAGAAAAATGGTCAGACGGCGGAGTCTGTGCTTGGCAGTGGGGGCATCAAGTCCATGGGTAAACCTTATGAAACACGCTCGTACCTGCGCTGGGAAGATCCGGTTCTGGGAATCAGTGGTGAAGGCAGAGTTACGCCGCTTATGCCCGGTTGTCAGGTGGTTTACACCGTCGTTAACGAAGAGGGTAAAGTCATCGCCAACAACGTCATTGCCGAAAGTCCTGACGAGGCTGCCCAACGCAAGCAGAAACACATTCCCCTTGCCATTGATATGGCGCCGGTTCAACCCCATACCGCGCAGCGCAAAGCCAGGACCTGCGAATCCTGTCATGCCAACCTGAAAACGGCCGGACTCGGCATCGGTGGCGGAACCTTCGGCGTCAAACAATCCATGGACCTCGTCGAAGATCTAATCGATGCCAAAACCGGGGAGATAATTCCGAAGAAGTACTCGGTCCAGATCCCCGGAATTCCCAAACTGACTTTTGACTGGTCCAAGATCGTCGAACGCGACGGTACCCAGGTCGCTACCGTGGGGACACACTGGCCCATGAGCCGGGCATTTAACAAGGAAAAGCTGGATACGGTTCTGCGGGCCGGCACCTGCATGGGCTGCCACCAGAACATGAGCGAGAAAGCGCTCTGGGAGAAGATCAGCACGGAAGGCAAACTGGATCCGGTCAAACATCTTGAGATGATGAATAAAATGATCAAGTTCATGGCCGATAAAAATGTCAAGCCGGCCACCTTGGATAAGGCCAAATGAAGTTTACATATTAAAACCACTCAACTTTTATAAGTTGCTTGAAGAAGGCTATGGCAATTCATCAATCCACGCCCCACCGCTGAGCCATTGTGAATGCATTTTTTTCAATTCACCGGTGCCTTGAAGGAAAACCAAAAAATTCTGGACCCAGTTTATCAGCAGGTCTTGGTGCCGATAAGCAGATAAGGCACAAAATGGATAATCGGCCACCAGAACATCGATTTTCGTCTTGAACAGCAGCGCAATAGCTTCGTCGTAGGATTGGGTAAGGATCAACTTGGCCTTGGGCATCAGCGTCTCGGCATATTTTTGGCTGGTCGAATCTTTCAAAGCCGCAATTGTCACCTCCGGCGTATTCAACCCTTTGGCTTCTTTTAGCGCGGCATATTTTTCGGCCGTGGCGAGTATCCCTTTGCCTGAGACATAGTAGGGACCTGCAAAAGCGACTTTCATGTTACGCTTGGCGGTCATGGTCATCCCGGAAATAACCATGTCTACCCGGCCTGCTTCGAGGGCCGGGAGCAACTTATTAAAGGGCATTACAACGAATTTCACCTTAACATCCATTGCGGCTGCCATCGCTTTAGCAATATCTGCGTCCAGCCCAATGATTTCTCCTTTTTTATTGATGGCAGTCATGGGCGGCTGTTGCCCGCTCGTACCAATCCGTAGCTCACCCTTTTTAAGGATATTATCCAGTACAGGACCTGCCGAGGCGGTTATGGCAAACATCAGTGACCCAGCCAGTAGCAGGGCGAATACAGCGATCTTTTTTTTCATGGGGACTCCCGTTATGAGGTGGTTAAGATTTAAGAATAATGGTACACGTTCTGATCGTCGCCAACCAATACCATGTACCCTGTGCTGAATTCAAGCCGCAAGCGCTTGCTGAAGCTGCCGCACATGGCGGTGCTGTTCTCTTTTTGGCATGTTTTCGTGGTATTGGATTTGATTGGTAGGTGTGGTGAGTGGAGGGTGAGACCAAGCTAATTTGTGCCCACCCAGAAACGGTCTTTTCACCCAATCTCTGCGTTATGCTCAAAATTTTATCCTCGGAATCCGGCACTCACTGTTCCAATAGCTTAAGATTTGTAAATACCGAGTGAGTGCCGGATGCCTGTGGTAAAATTTTTCGCACGCCTTGATCTTGAACGAAAATCCTCGTTTCTGGACGGACACTTGCTCACAATCTATACACTCCGTTTCACAATGAGAAATAATTTCGCTACCACATTGTTCCACAGCCAAAAGCAATCACAGCCTATAACACTGTTATTGTATTCAATATCGTTTATTGTAAACTGTTTAAAAGCCTGCATGATTTTTGCAAAACAATCAGCGGGGTCCCAATCAATATAATAAAAACAATGCCAAACCTGCTGCGAGGCAAGGACTGTCTTGTTGGGTTTGGAAAAAAATAATTTTGGAACGAGTTTATTAACATAGGGTCTTTAGGGGGCGGACGGGATGCGTTATATTGGCAGTAAGGAGTGACGCCGATGATAGGCAATACACCCTATATTATTGTGGACAACCAGAAAATCTCCCCAATCGGACGGTCTCCACGGTCGGATTCGTCAACCGGTGGCAGAACAGGGCGAGAGGATCAGCCATTCGGTGTTGTCGATCGGGTCACCATTTCCAGGGAGGCCCGGGAAAAATCCAAGTGGCAACAGGCCTATTTTGAGGCAGAGCCGCCAGCTCTCGAAGGCTTGCCTAAAAAGCCGCAAACCACCACCACTGCCCTGTTGACATACTTACCGAAAAAACTGCGTTGATGACTGCTTACTCCCCAATGATTTTTACGAGCACCCGTTTTTTCCTTCGTCCGTCGAATTCTCCATAAAAGATCCGTTCCCAGGTGCCGAAATCCAACTGGCCGTCGGTAATGGCCACCACGACTTCTCGGCCCATTATCTGGCGTTTCATATGGGCGTCTGCGTTATCTTCACCCACGTTGTGCCTGTACTGGTCAACCGGTGCGTGGGGGGCGAGCTTTTCCAGCCAGACCTCGTAGTCATGATGCAGGCCGGATTCGTCGTCATTTATGAAAACAGACGCGGTGATGTGCATCGCGTTACACAGTACCAGACCCTCTTTTACCCCACTTTCATCGATACACTGCTGCACGTCGGAGGTGATGTTAATGAATGCCCGCCTAGTTGGAACATTAAACCACAATTCTTTTCGGTAGCTTTTCATCAGTGACTTAGTCGGAGCTTGAGCGCGGACGATGTTCCAGAATCTGGGAGTGTGGTTGTCCTCGATGAGGTGGGCCAGTTCATGGATAATGGCGTAGTCGATGACAAACATGGGCGCTTTGATCAAACGCCAGTTAAAATTAACATTGTTGTTCACAGTGCAGGAACCCCAGCGATAAAGATTGTCAACTATCTTGGCTTTTGAATAGGTTACTCCAAGCTCGCGAGTGTGATGTTTCACCCGGGGGATGATTTTCGCCTCGGCCCGCTGTATATACCATTCTCGCAGGACCTCCCGACGTTTTCCGACATGGGCGGCAGGGATGTAAAAGCGCTGGTTGAATCGAATCTCGGATAGTCCCGTTTTAACCACTTCGATACGGTAGTGCCGGCCAAGATAAAGGGTGGATTCACCGTTGACGAGCTCCTTTCCTGGTGGATGGGGCAGGTCTCGGTATTTCTGGTGGTGGTTCATTTTTCCCAGAATCCACTGGCGCTTCGTCTCTACCACTTGGCAGATTTTTTCTTCCGGTGTCGATTCTGGTGCATGCACGACCACGGAACGATCCCGTTCGACGGTGATGGTCAGCTTGCGGCGCCTGGTGGACCTTACAATTGTGTATTCAAAATCCATATTACTCTGCGTAAAGAATGGTGTCGTTGTTCTTTTCCGCGATCTCCATAATCCTGGAGATAATATGGGCGCGGTTTTTAATGAGCTTGGGAAATTTGGCGAATTCTGGTCCCAATAGAATTTTTTGAAGGTCTGCTTTGAGTTTGTTGCGAGCCGGGATGCTCCCCCAGAAGCCCGTGAGCTTTAACTCCCGTTCCACCACCAGAAAAGTTTTCTGCGTCAAATCCACCAAGTTGCTGATTCTGTCTTCCTCGGCCATACCGAACGGTGCCTGTGTTTCCGCAACACCGGGCTGAGCACTTGAATGCAGGTTGCAATCCCCGAAAATTTCCCGACTAAACATGCGAAACAGAGGCATCTGCTTTTTTCTGTGCAGACCGTAAGTCGGTTCCTTTCGGGCATTGATGATGCGCTGTCGCAACTTTTCCAACTCTTCGTACACCTTTTTCCAGTTGTTTTGAAATTCCTCCAGGATTTTCTGCAGCACCTCGGCAAAGGATGCTTGCAGGTCTGGATCGTCATCCAGGTCTACGTCAAGGTGGTGGCGGATGGCATGCTCGACCTCAGCGGCTTTGGTTTTGGTTCGTTTTCGTTTTCCGACCTGACTTTCAAAGTCCTGGTCTAAAATCGAGATGGGGGCGACCTTGAGGTTAATGCCTTTGGATTCCAGATAGGCATCGGTGATTCCCCTGAGCTTGGGAGGAATTCCCTTCATGCTCAATCGCGCGTCTCGGAAATGCTTTGCCGCCATTACGTTGATTTCGGATAGCTGCTGAAAATCCGGGATGAAGTCGAGTGCTTCCTTGGCCGGAAAGACAAGATTGAGGCTTTTGGTGAATTTCTTAAATGCCAGCATGTACTCGAAGCGCAGGTCTTCATCGTAAAAAAGATCGAAAAAGGCATCATGGTCATTGAGGTCGGTCAAGCCATGCTTTTCAAAAAACGCCATAATCTTCCCATGCGCGGCCTTCAACTCGTTCAGCTCTTTTTCCGGAAAGCTCAAGGCATCGAGAACATCTTTCTGCTCGCGTTCGTCGGAGATTTCGAGGCGATGGCCTGGAGCAGGTTGTGGGCAACGATCACTTTGTCCAGATACATCACCTGCTCCACCGGGGCGTCAAAGCCGGTGAGCAGCATGTCTCGGACGATGACGATGCCAATATTGCCGGTGACACCCTCATCTTCACCTTCAAAAGGAAGTTTGAAGCTCTTGATGCTTGCTTCATGCTTTGACTTGTCCGCATACGCCTTGAGGTGCGGCAGGTCGTTGTGCCCGCCGGAGATGATCACATCGGTCTGCAGCTTTTTAAGCCGCTCTAGACCGATGCGGTTCGGATTATCCTTCTCAAGTTCGGCAATGGCATCCGTTAGGGCCGTATCGATATATATTTTGTATCGGACGGCCGCTTCCCGTGAAACGGCCACCACCTGGGCCTTGTGTCCGTTGGGGAAAACGTGGGTCAGGTAGTGCTTTACCATATCCCCGGCCTTGGCCTGGATGGTGGATTTGGCTTCCAGATAGGCCTCGCGGGAGCCGTAACCGAGGATCTCCAACCGCTCTTGCAGGTTGTATTCGCTGAACACATCGGCAAAGGCAGTGTCCATGCCCGACTGATCGGTTACTTCAGCATTGTGGGTGCGGCCTTCGTACACAATCTCCAGGGTGACACCGTCATCAATGGACTGTCGCATGGTGTATTTGTCGATGTAGTCGCCAAAAACCCGCTCGGTCTTGTCGATGGGGGTGCCAGTGTAGCCGATCCGGGCTGCATTGGGGATCCCCTTGTCCAGGTTGGCCCCGAGCATGGCGTACTGGGAGCGGTGGGCTTCGTCGGTCATCACCAGGATATGCGGGCTGGGATTGAGCTCCGGAAAGGTTTGCGTCAAGTCCATCTCGCGGAACTTATGGATCATTGCCATCACCAGATCCGAAGAATCCGAGCGCAAGAGCTCTTTCAGGGTGCGGATGCTGTCGGCTACCTTGACGGTGAAGCCAATGCTCTGGCTGGTTTCCGAGAGCTGCTGCTCCAACTGGGTGCGGTCGGTGACGAACACCACTTTCCACTTGGACAGAGAAGAATGGCGATACATCTCGCGCACCATGAACATCATGGTCAGCGACTTTCCCGAGCCCTGGGTGTGCCAAATAATGCCGCTGCGCTCGCGGGGATTGGAACCTTCCAACAGGCGCTTCACCCCCAGCTTTACCGCTCGAAACTGCTGGTAACGCCCCGTGATCTTGGTGGTCTCGCCTTTGTCATTGGTTGAAAAGAGGGTAAAGGTACGGATCAGATCGAGCAGGTTGTCGCGATCGAGCATGCCAGCCACCAGGCGCTGCTGGTCATTGGGCGCACCGGCGCCGTGATCTAAGTCCTCCACAGTGCGCGGATAGGGATCGGCCCAGCGGAAAAAGAGCCGCTCGCTGTGGGTGGTGATGGTGCCAAACTTGGCCTGCTGGCGGCAGGTAGCAACCACAAACTGGTTGTAATAAAACAGCGGAGCACTGCCTTCGCCCCTGGCTCCGCGCTGCTCGCTGTAACGCAGCATTTGGTCGATTGCCTCAACCATTGGCTCCTTGACTTTGGGCGATTTGCACTCGATCACCACAACCGGCAGACCATTTAAGAACAGCACGCTGTCCGGAATAATGTGGTGCTCAGTGCCTAAAATACGCACCTTGAACTGGCAGACGGCGATAAAGCGGTTGTTTTCCCGGTGATCAAAATCGATAAAACACACCGTGGGGCTCTTTTCACCCGTTTTCCGGTTTTCGCTGATGCTGGTATTTTCAAGCAACAGATTCAGGACATGGCGGTTGTTCTCGATCAGGCCGCTGCCGGGAAAGCTGGCAGTGAGCTGCTTGACCACCTCTTCCACCTGGTCGTCTTCGAGCCAATCGTTGATGACCTTGAGCTGCTCGCGTAGCACCGGCAGCATCATCACCTCGGTGAAGGTTTCGCGAAAGGTGTCGGCGGGATGCTGCTTATTATCGAGGTCGATGATCTCCCAGCCCAAGCCGTCAAGCTGATCGAGCAGCGGCTTTTCGACGTGGTTGCGTTCGTCGAGTTTGATGTGCGGTGGTATATTGGTTTGGGTCATACCATCCATTCTTCCTGAGGGTAGTTAAAAACAGGGTCGCAAACCATTTGTTCATTCACCGGTCGGCCACAGATGTTCGAACACTTTCATCGCTCCGTAACCTCCCAATATCCATGCTTTCTGCCACCGACTCGTTTCAGAACCCCCTCTTGCTGGAGTTTTCGCAGGTTTCGCTCAACTGATCGCTGCGTGACGCCGACAAGGTCCGCCACCTCCGGAATGGTGATATTGGCATTATCGCTTATCGCGGACAGGATCTTTCCCGACGTTTTCCCGACGCTTCTGGTTGTCTTTACCGACACCTTTGCCGTGATTTCGCCGGTCTTTCCCGACGCTTTCCCGACAACCACCTTCATATAATCGTCGGTAGCGTCAAATAATGAGTGGGCGTCATCCACTTTCAAAGCAGGAATGACCTTTGTACGCACCCCCATCCCGCGGGCGTCCACGTAGCCGTAATCCCGTAACACTTCAACAATGATGTGATTTCTGGCAGATCGTTGCCCGGCCAGCATCTTTTCAACGGTCATGGAATTGGGCAAGGCGCCCGGGCTGATAATTTCAAGGCGGTCCCGGTAACCGGCAATTTCGACATCCACAAAGCGGCTCCAATCCCTATGGACCAGCGCATTGATAAGCAGCTCGCGCAGGGCTTCGTAGGGATAGAACCAGATTTTTTCCCGCCGAAAATTCTCGTCGATGGTATTGGGTTCCAGGGTTACAAAGGGTTCCATGGCCTCCAGGGTTTTTTCAATCAGACCGGCATCGATCAAAGATTTTCCCGTTTTTCCCACCTGAAATCTGCCCACCATTGGGGCGTCGATAAACCTGTCAAGTTGCGCTTGATATGTCTTGTCGTTCGAATCGAAAAACATCAATCGGATTCCTGATTGCTTCAGCGTTTGCCGGGGTCTGATCCCGAATAGAACCAGTCCTGCGATAGTGCAAACCGGATCATCGGCAACACCATCCGTCATAAAACCCAGTGCCTTGAGCCGCGTAATCCAGCCTTCCTTTTCTCCAGGCACCTCCGGGTCCCTCAGAATATCGCGTAGATAGTTTTCCAACCGGGCTTGATCCAAGGAGGCGATTGACGTGCGATTGACCGGCATGATTTCCGTGTGCACCGCCCCACTGGCCGCACCAAGCATCAAAATCTGTTCCCGGGTTGCGGGGCGGGTCACGTTGCCGATCCGGACATAGGCCGTCTCCCGATCATTGGCTCTTACCACGTACGGCTTTAAAACCTCCTGCCCAATTGTGATCACGGCAACCCGTTTGCCACCACTCATCACGACTTCCTGGTAGTAAGGCAGAATCTGCGGATGCACATAACGACCGAAAACTGTGTCAGCCACCCATTCGCTCAGGTTGCTTCTGGTAATGCCGGTAATGGTTTTATCGTCCGCCACTCCCAGCAGAATATGACCGCCTTTGAGGTTCGCAAGCGCTACAACCTCCTTGGCCAGTTGTTCGGGACGGATGTCATCCAGTTTGAATTCAATCCCGGAATTTTCTCCGTTGGTGATTATTTCAATAAGTTCATCTTGTTTCATAATTTTTCCAATGGATCCTGGCGATTAATGGTACGGACATCTATTTAAAAAAAAGGCTATCATTTTTTGGCTGAGCCAGACGGTTTTATTTTGCATACGCGCTTCCAGCCGTGTCTGGCCGTCCTCGGTCTGGTAGAGGAGAAATTCGGCGGGTTCGGGTTTGTTTTGCAATTTGTCGCTCATTATGCCGATGTCTCCTTTGTAACTAACAACGGCTTTTCGACGTGGTTGCGTTCGTCGAGTTTGATATAGTCCTTTTCAGGTTTCACCATTTATCTCCTACAGAAACCAACCATTTGTCAGGTCATGTCAGCAGCGAGCATAACGATATACTCCTCGGATGTTTTGATGAAAAAACTGCCCCTTTGAACCAGCCTGGCAAAAGGCCTCATAAACAGGCTCTGGAAAATCGAAATACTGATATACTTAATAGTTGCGCTAAAAAAGGAGGACTTCCCCTCAATGCCCATCAATATTGAAGTTACGGGATCATGCTACTGCAAGAGCCTGTTGCAGCTCGCTCTTATAAACCGCCACTCCGT
>JABZFO010000083.1 GCA_014237405.1 Desulfosarcina sp.
GCGTGCGTGAACTCTTGAAACGGGGCGTTGCCCGTGCCTTTGCCGTGACGACCGGGTGTGCCCGCAAAGGCCCCTGGCGCATGAGCAAAGTTAAATGGGTAAATATCGCCCTGCCCGATACCTACTTCTCATCACTATGTCTTTTGTTCCCCTGGACCTGAACCTGCCTGGGATCAGCCGAATCGCGCAGTACGGACCCGTATGCTGCGTGGTGTGGGAGGGGGTAGCCGCGAGGCTACTCCCTATCCCGATATGGAAAAATTACAGTGATATCAAAAGGTGAACACTTTATCTGCCTCCATAGATAATTCATAAAGATCATCCATCCAGGCAATTGGGCATGAGCTTGATCCCTCCAGACCGTGGGATTTCAGGCACACCCCTCAGACGTAAAAATCGCCTTCATATTGGTTTACCTGCTCCATTACATTGAACTGTTCAGTGCTGCTTTGTTCAAAAAGTACTCCCTTTCCAAGCATAAACACACCTACGTCATCACCTTTTTTAACTGCTACATTTGCTAATCGCATAGCATTGTATGCTGTTTCAGCATCGTCTGTAGAAATAATGAATAAAACATTCATGAAAAGCCTCTACTTATCTAAGTTTATTTTTAATGGGTTTAACGTCGCATTTCAGCGGGATTTTGTGCAGCGCAGCGGAACAAAATGTCCGACTGCAAATGCCTTGTTAGCTGCGGCTCTGTAGTACAACATGGGATACCTCACGGTGACCGCAACGTGTAGATGTAAGCATCAACTTTGCATCCATCTTTGAGTTTCACCTTTGCCAGCACACGACGATAAGCTTCACCTTCAAACGCATCAAGACTCGCCCATTGGCCTGATAGGTTCTCCGAAGTGAAAAGAAATCCTTCGACTTCCCCGCCATGTTCATCGAGATCAATGCCAGGATAACCCATTTCAGCGCCCCAACCTTCTTCTCGCAGGGTCCCAGATAAAGTAGCGGTTTCCCATGAACCTCCAATAGCATCAAGCACATGCTCATTTGGACGATCCGGACCTAGAGTCCCGTAAACAAATAGTTTTTCTATCACTGTTCCTCCAAGAGCAGCTAAAGTGCCAATACGTGGAAAATACCTATGAAAATTTTCCACTTTTGGTTTTGTGATATGCTCAATATGGAAACCAAAATAAAATTTATTTCAAATCCAGATTTGATCAATGGAACAGGAAGAGCGTAACAAGTCCAACCAACACAATTTTCCCCCGAAAATCAAGGCAATTTTCCATCGAAGACGAAAGGTTCGTAGTTACGATGCCTACGAAATTTTTAGAATATGGCTGCAGTGCTTTTTTGAAGCAAAGAAACGTTATGGCTTGGTAATACTGAATTATACCGTCACATCGAACCACATCCATCTACTCGCTGTCTATGAAAAGGATCGTGGGATTCTACCAAATTCCATCAAAATGATTGCAGGGAGAACCGGGCAGGAATATCATCAACGCAAGGACTCCAGATCCCCCGTCTTGGACGGGGTCTTCGACCCGCCTTGCCGAGGGTCCCCAGTACTTTTACGGAGGCCTGTCCCGCATTGAAAATGCGAGGCTTCACCCTAGGCGTTTGTGGGAGTAAAGCGGAAATACCGCTTGCGGGGGCTCTGAAGTCCGCCGACTTTTGCAAGGTTACTCAGAACTTCGAAAGGATCCTATAGGACGCTATTTAACACATCTTGGCTGCATTTCGCTCCAAGACTCTATGTCCTCTCTTCTGTCCTCGCCGCTTCGACATTGGGGATCGATTCGTCTTTCGATGCCTGTGTATCTGGGGGGATCGGTGGCTGTGTTCAAAGGTGACCGATCGTTATATTTCTATAGTAAAATAATTATAGCATCTGTCAAACATAAACGACACCATCTTTGATGGCCAGGGCGATGGGCTCAATGAATGGTCGGTTTGTCGTCACCATCTTTGTTTTTGCCGTTTATGACGGTGAATTTGGAGCGGCGTTTCTTTTGGCTATACTCGACATGTTTCCAGCGCCACCAGTTGGCGTCGAGCCACCGGGTCGGCGCGCGGAAGTAGAGCCAAGCCAGGCCGATGCCGCCCAGGTGGTAGGCGCCGTGGACATTGGTCTGGGCCAGGAAGGTCAACGCGGTGACGATGGTGGTGCCGTAGCTGATATACTTGGCTTTGATGGGCAGTACGAACATCAGCATGATGGTGGCTTCGGGCTGCAGCAACCCGAAAACAACGATCAGTGCCAGCAGGCTTGGCATCATGCCGGCACAGGGTACGCTAAAGGATGTCAGCCCGCTGAAAATAAGGCCGGCGGCTGCGCCGCCCAAGGCGGTGATGATATATAACCTTAGAAATGCCCGGGTCCCCAATGCCGATTCGATGGTGCCGGCGAAGAAGTAGAAGACCAGGCAATTGATTAGGAACCCGATTGGCGCCCCGGGGTCATGGATTATCGGGTGGGTAACCCCTTGCCAGATGTGAAAATACCCGCTTTTCAGTGGGCTGAGCGCCAGCCATTGATAAATCGGTATTCCCAGCCATTGTTCGCCGATCAATTCCAGAACATAAACCGTCGCATAGACGATCAGCATGATTTTGCCGACTGGTGTCAGTGAACTGCCGAATCCGATTGTTTTTCGATGACCGTGGGTAAACATGATCGTGTATGCCTGTCTCTTAGATTGATTTGTTTATAAAGACTATTGGCGCGCACGCGCCTTGGCCAATCTTGCCATGCATGTAGCATATGTCCGGGCAGGTGCGCCATAGCATGGTGCCCTTCCGGAAACGGCCTTTTTGCCCGATAGCTGCGTTATGCTCAAAATTTTATTTTCCTTCAGTTTTCAGCATCCTTATCAAAGGAAATGGTTAACGCGTAGGCGCCGTCTTCGAACCGGCTTCGGACCGCATAGCCGCCCTTTTCGAAAATCTTGATCATGGCCTGATTGGTGGCCAGTACGTCGGCGGTCATGCCCCTGGCACCGCGCTGGCGGGCCAGGCGGGCCAGCATTCGATACAGGTAGGTGGCGATTCCCAGCCCCTGGTAATCCTCGTCCACGACAAAGGCCACATCCACGTAAGGCTTGTCCTTGTGCCGGGCAAAGCGGGCTTCGGCGATGATCTGTCCCCGGCCCGGCGGCCCCACCAGTCCCACCACGGAGAGCACATCCCGGTAGTCCACATTGACGTAGGCCTGTATTTTGGCATGGGGCATGGTTTTGATGGGGGTGAAATAACGGTAGTAGATGGCCTTGTCCGAAAAACGGTAAAAGAGGCGGCGCATCTCTTCTTCATCTGATGGTTTGAGGGCGCGGAAGCGAACCGTGGTGCCGTTCTTGAAGGTGTGCTGCTCTGAAATTTCCGACGGGTAGAGGTGAGCGCTTTCCACCAGGAAGATCTGGTCCGGGTAGATGATGTTCTCCGCTTTGGCCTTTTCCACCAGGGCCGGCCGGTCGTCGGGGTGGGCGATTTCGATGAGGGCCTGGGCCCGTTCCCGCAGGGTCCTGCCGGACAGGGAGGCGATGCCGTATTCGGTGGCGATCATGTTTACCGAATCGGGAAGGTTCAACTGGTTGGGCATTCCTTCAATGGAGATGCGGATATTGTTTTCCCCATTGAGGTTGCGGCTGGGCAGGGCGAAGATGGTGAACCCGCCCGGCGATATTTCTGCGCCATTGAAAAAGTCCATGGCCTGGCCTGGTCCGGAGGTGACGTTGCCTTTGCCGGTAGGCATGGCGATACGCCCGGACAGGTCCACCTTGCGAGCCGGAAAAATGGCCACGAATCGCGAGTTCTTGCCGATTTCAATGGGGTTGAAGACTTTGTCTATGCTCTGAAACTCCACCAGTGGGTTGCAGTTCAGCCACTGCATCAGTTTGGGAGAACCCATGGCATAACAGGTGAGCGATTTGCCACGGAAAGTACTTTTGCGCCGGTTGGTGACCGCACCGCTTTTGATCAGGGCCATGACGGCGTCGGTGATAAAGGGCGTGTGTATGCCCAAGTCCTTCTTGCCGGCCAGGTACCGGGGAAGGGCTTCGAACAGCGGCCCGAAGGTGAAACCCAGACAGCTGCCGTCTTCGATCACCGAGGCCACGTTGGCCGTTACCCGGTCATAGACCTCGTCCACCGGCCAGCAGGGAAACACCGGTGCCGGCTCGGTGCTTTCCACCAGCAGGTCAAATTCATTCACGGAAACGAAGGTGTCTCCATAGGTGCGGGGAATGTGGGCGTTGATTTCACCGATGACCACCGATGCCTGGGCCATGACCTGCCGCCCCACATCCACGGCGATGCCTAAAGAGCAGAGTCCTTCGTCGTCCGGCGGGGTGACCTGGATGAGGGCCACATCCACCGGCAGCTGGCGGCCTTTGATCAGCCCGGGAATGGCGGAGAACCGGCTGGGGATCAGGTCCACCCGCCCGGCAGTGATGGCCTCGCTGGCTACCCAGCCGGAGAAGAAGGTTTTCAGCCGGTACTTATTGGATCGAAGCTCTTCCAGGGAGATGGCATCCCCGAAGCTCAGGATCTGGATCAGGGTGAGGTCCTGAAGGTTCAAGGCATCCGAGGCCATGAGGCGCTTGACCAGAGTGCGGGGTTCTGCTGCGCCGGTGCCCAGAAAAATGTTCATTCCCGGTTCGATGCGGGCCAGGGCCTGATCCGGAGTTGCCCGTTTTTTTTGCCAGTCGGTTGCCTTGGATGCCGTCATCATTTCAATTTAACCATCAATGTTGAGAAAACAATCGACGCTAAAGGGTTCGGGTGCTATGAACACAACATTCTGCCAATGGTCTGCCGCCGCGCTATCTGGTGCCCGCTCACAAAGGGTAGATTTTGGTTCAGGCCAAGGCCGCAGCGATTTTGAAACCGCAGTCGTAGCAGCGCTACGTCGAGGATTTCAAAAGAGCGAGAACACCGGCCTGGGCCGAAAGATGCCATTTGTGGATGGGCACTATCTAATAAAGAGGAATAGTATGATCAAATACAATTTCGACCAGGAGATCAACCGCAAAGGCACCCAATCCGCAAAATGGGGCGTGATTCAGGATCCCGACAACCCGTCACGCTGGCATGCCACCGACGACTAT
>JABZFO010000170.1 GCA_014237405.1 Desulfosarcina sp.
GACAAGGCGTATGCTTTCGCAGATGCCGTCGATATCATGCTCAAAGGTGCGGTTGAAAACTTGAGGGAAATTGAGAGGGAAATCGAGGTGGAATAACACCCACAAGCCCGGCCTTCGGGCAAAAAGGGCAAGACCCAGGGTGAAGGTCTTGCCCGAAATCGAGATGCAGCGCTGTCCAGTTGTTTGCTGGCCCTCCCGGAGTTTGTTGGAGTCAGCAAATTATCACAGGTCAATTGAGTGGGGTATGGTTTCCCTCAGATGGAAATGGTATCGGTATATTTTGTTCCGGGTTTAGGTTAAAATGGTCACCAAAAACACCCGTGATAGGTGTACGCACAAAAAACCGGTAAGGTGCCGGCCATGACCCTGTGGGAGTTTTACAACGTGGTTACATGGTACATTACCCACCATGCGGCATCGTTGAATCATCGGGTGGAGATGGAAAGGCTGCTAAGAATATCTCTTCGGAGCAATTAATTTTCCTGTGGAAGCACCAGTATGAGTAGGAGTCAGTCAAGAAATATCGGTCTTTATCTGATTTTTTGAATAATTTAATTAAGATAGTTTTATATGAACACTGGTTGCAATGACCTGTAAAGTATATGCGATGCCTTCCTATTTGTATTTTTCTAAGTGCTTTTAAATCATCGGGTAAGCGCTTTATGCGGCATGTTGGACTGTCTAAACGACCAGGGTTATTAATATCTGCCTCTTTTGCAAAATTATAAAGGCGCTTTTCAATCATTACCCTATCATTGGAACGCTCTAAATCTTCCAGTTGGGTATCAACAGTATGGTTAGTCGAAATTGAGCACACGCTCAGTCTCCTTATCGGCAAGTGCAACTCTTAGCTCGGAAAGCAACTCCCGATCATTAACGAATTCGTCGTCCAAATATTCATCTACATCTATATCTTTTAAATTAAACTGGGCCAACTTTCTTAGGAAGGAAATGGCACCACTTATTTGAGAATAGGTCAGGGTGGGGAATGCATCCAGGATTATTTCGTAATCAATAGATTCATCTATGACTTCGACGAATTCGTATAAGGGAACAAAGGAATTATCATTTCCAACCAAACCAGGGCAGCGGTAGTGCTCATCTTTTAAATTTACATATCCACCAGTGGATTGGCTTGCATCAAAGTAATATTTGAGCATTCTAACAACAGTCTGGATATGTAGGGACTTTTCTTGAAGATCCGAAGTAGATTCAATTATTTTGTTGATGTCCCTGTCAGTTCGTCTCGAGTTTATTGTTGCAATATCTGAGGCATCGAATTTTGATAGGGCCGCATTACTATAATCAGGCATCTTTTTTATTCTCCCCAGGAAATATTTCTTCAAATTCATTAATTTTATTATCAATCCACTCACGGAGTTTTTTTGCTGTAACAATATCCATTATAAGCCCACATTCAATTTCCCGAATAAATCCTGCCTTGCCCTCACGTTCAATTTCATCTCCAACTATACCGGAATCCTTGACTAAGTGTTTAACCTTTCTAGGAGTTGGCTTTCTTTCTAAAAATAGTTCTAAATAAAGGTTGCCACGAGGGGTGAGTCCACCAAAAACGCCATCAACATGAATGGATCTGTATGAATTTGTTTTCAAGTAATGAAAATCTATTTCGGTCAGTTTAGTTTTTTTTTCGTTTTCCATCATGATTGCCTTTGTTCATTTTGAAATATAAGATTTTGGGTCAGCTATGTGAATATATCGGTTCGACACATCATTAGCTTTAGCGTAAGGCGCCAAATTTGTTTTCAAATAATTATATGGATTAGGCACGTTAAGTCAATTTGCCCGATATACGAACTGCAGCAACCGGCTTTTTAGAAAGGTTGATATAATTTTTTCAGAGCCATGTCGATAAAAATTTTTGTCGAATAGGGGGAGCCCGCCCCCCAACCGCGTGACGGTTATTTTGCTCCAAAACAGGGGAGAGATGGGGGAGAAACTTAGACCATGGTAAAAACGATGGGATGATGAAAAGCTTATAACTTACTGGTTTAATTGGTGCCCCCGGCAGGATTCGAACCTGCGGCGCACGGATTAGGAATCCGATGCTCTATCCCCTGAGCTACGGGGGCAACGTCCTATGCTTATTCGGTTCGTACCGACTGTCCCGGATAGATGGTGCTCCGGGGGGTCAGGTTGTTGATTTTCAGGAAATGATTCAGCGACATGTTATGTTTTCGGGCGATGATGTACGGGCTCTCGCCCCGTTGCACATAATAGGTACGTGATCCATTGCCGGGTGATATCGGTGTACCGCCCGGGGACGGGATTTTGAGAACCTGGTTGATGCTCAGCCTGGTCGTCGAGAGATGATTCTTCTCCTGAATTTTTTGGGTCGTGGTACCATATCGTTTGGCGATTATCCATAGGGAATCACCGCTTTTAACCACGTGTTTCTGATTCCACACGTGGTGTGAGGGTGCGGTTGTCTGCGCACGTGTCACGACCATTCCTCGCTGGGGAATTTTGAGCTTTTTACCGGCAACGATATAGCTGGATCGCTTTAAATTGTTGGCCCACATGATGTTTTTAACACTGGTATGGTATCGCCGGGCAATGGTGGACAGGGTTTCCCCCTTTTTGACCCGGTGATAAACAAAGGCCCGCTGGGGGGGGGTCGAAACAGGCACTTGGTCAATGGACGCCAGCAGCAGGTCTTTTTTCTCGACCGGAACCCTCACCGTGTATTTATTGGGGGGCAAAACACCATAGCGAAGCTCGGGGTTCAAATCCTTGAGCGTGTTCAGTGTGGTCCCAAGGGGCGCCGCCATATCTTTCAGGCGGACCTGGCGATGGACTTCAACCGTTTCGAAAGCGAGTGCCGGGTAAACATCTACATTCGACAGTCCATATTTTTCAGGATTTTCGATGATGTGCAAGGCCGCTAAAAAACGGGGCACGTATCGAGCCGTCTCAAAGGGCAATCGGCCATAAAGATCCCAGAAATCATCTAAATAGTTTATGTTCTGTGTCCGGATCACACGCAGGACCCGTCCCTCTCCGCAGTTGTAGGCGGCCAGCACGGTCGACCAGTCCCCAAATATGCTGTGGAGCTCTTTCAGGTAGGCGATTGCCGCGTCGCTGGATTTTTCGAAATCGATGCGCTCATCGATATACTGGTCTCTTTTAAGACCGAACTTGTAGCCTGTTGAAGGGATGAACTGCCATAGTCCCAGCGCCCGGGCACGGGACAGCGCCTTAACCTTGAACCCGCTTTCGATCAGCGGCAGCCAGGACAGTTCGGCGGGAAGGCCTGCGGCTTCAAGCTTTTCAAGGATCATGGGCCTGTATTTGCCGGAACGCTTATAAGACTCGATAAAAAAGCTTCTTTCCGACCCCCTGGTGAATCGATTGATTTCTTTCTGGATGTTCGTGTTGATTTCACGGGGGATGGCGTTATGGTTGCCATTAACCACGATATTCCGTGATGCGTAGATTTCGAGTATTCGTTTGGAAATGAGAAACCGCAGGTCTTCCTTTTGCTGAACCATTTTGGACGGGTCGTCCGGTTCGACGTTCAGGATCAACGAATAGGCCTTGTCCAGTGCCTCCAGGGCACTTTCCGGCTCACCTTTTTGCCAGAATTCCTGGGCAACCTCGCAAAAATCCAGGGCTTCGTCCAATTGCTGCTGAATGCCGTGGGCCGACAAAAGGGGTTCGACGGCAGCCGCGTCACCAGATTCGGCGCTGTCTACGGGTATTTCCGTACTTGAAGCGTCAGCAGGAGATGGGCTTGCCAATTCGGTATCTATTGGGGCTTCATCGCTATCGGTTGGTGTAGGGAGAGGCGGTGGTGGCGAAACGGGCGTGTTGGCGTTGGCCTCTACGCTGGGTGCTTCAACTGCCGGCGATAGAACTGGCGCTGTCGTGACATCAGCGGTTTCGTCGGTGGGCTGGTGTGCACATCCAAGCAAAAGGATCAGGGTGAAGCAGATCATTGGTTTTGTAATATAAAAAGACAATGTATAGTCCTTGTTTCAGGTGATCCTGTTCAGGAGATGAAGAACAATGGGTGTCAATGTAAAGACGCTCGTTTGCAGGGTCCTTACACACTGGATGTCGCTTTTGTCAAGTTGAGATGGATACAGCGGCGGGAAAACCGCATGTAACGGAAAGCCGACGGCGTTGGGTGAATCATGTGAATGATATTCCGTTATCGGTAATAATGCATCTAAAAAAGATTTTTTTAGGCGTCAGGGAAATTTTGCTTGAAAAAATAAAATTGTGGGTGTAAAGGGGATAGTTTCAATCAATCATGCTGGTCCTCAGGGTTTCGGGGTGGGTGATTGATTTGTTCTTTTAGAACGTAGCTGGCCAGCGTAGCTCAGTTGGTAGAGCTACTGATTTGTAATCAGTGGGTCGGGGGTTCGAGTCCCTCCGCTGGCTCCAGTGTTAACAGCTTATATATGGTGGGGTTCCCGAGTGGTCAAAGGGAACAGACTGTAAATCTGTCGGCGACGCCTTCGGAGGTTCAAATCCTCCCCCCACCACCATCTTTTTTGGGTAAGTACTTGTAGGAGATCGTTGCAAGCAAAAAAGATCGATATAGCACTACATGGCTTGCTTTTTTTGTCGCTGCTTGATTCGATGCGCGGCAATCAAAATTAAGAAGCGTTAATATCAACGTGTTGCGTGTGTGAACGCGGGAGTAGCTCAGTTGGTAGAGCTTCAGCCTTCCAAGCTGAATGTCGCGAGTTCGAGCCTCGTCTCCCGCTCCATTGATTTTAAACGCGGATCTTTCTTAGCCTGCCATTTTATTGTTCTTTTTCTTGTTACCAATAAAGCCCACGTAGCTCAGTCGGTAGAGCGCTTCCTTGGTAAGGAAGAGGTTCATCGGTTCAACTCCGATCGTGGGCTCCACTTTTTACCCATTATGATTTTAGAAATACGAAATAGCCAGTAAATGTCCATTCATGGGAGGTTTAAAAAATGGCGAAGAAAAAGTTTGAGAGGACGAAGCCGCACGTAAACGTAGGGACCATCGGGCATATTGACCATGGCAAGACGACCTTGACGGCCGCGATCACGAAGTTGAGTGGTATGAAGGG
>JABZFO010000095.1 GCA_014237405.1 Desulfosarcina sp.
TAGTTCATGCAGAAGTTGTCGCGGCCAGCCAGCGCCTCGGCGGCGATTATGCTGGCCATCATGTGCTGGTCCAGCGGGTTGATAATTGCCCCGTCAAGTCCCCTGGCGATGGCCATGGTCATGAAGGTCTGGTTCATGAACTTTCTGGCCGGCAGCCCGTAGCTGATGTTGGACAGCCCGCAGGCCGTGTGGATACCGGAAAATGTCGTCACGATCTTTTCGATGGCGTTGATGAACTCCACCCCGAAGGTGTTGTCCACCGACACCGGCTGCACCAGCGGGTCCACGAAGATGTTCTCCATCTTGACGTTGTTCTTGAGCAGCCCGTTGACCAGTTCGTCGGCGATCTTCATGCGGTCGTCCACGGTCTGAGGCATCCCCTTGTCGCTCATGCACAGGGCGATCACCTTCATGTCCGTGCCGGCGATGATGGGCATGAGCTTGTCGTAACGCTCTTTTTCCAGGGAGATGGAGTTGATCATGGGCATTCCCTGGTGGGCGGCCAGGGCCGCCTCGATAGCTAAAGGGTCCGGGCTGTCGATGGCGCAGGGCTTGTCCGTCACCTGCTGGACGGTCTGGACCAGCCACTTGAGGTATTCGGGCTCCTTGCCCACGAAGATGCCCGCGTTCACGTCGATGTAATCCGCGCCGGCCTCGGCCTGGTCCTTGGCCACCTGCTGTATAGCCTCTGCATCCCGGGCTTCGATGGCCGCCTTGATCGCCTTCCTGCTGGCGTTGATCAGTTCTCCGATCCTCAGTCCTCGGTCCTCAGTCCTCAGTCCTCGGTCCTCAGTCCTCAGTCCTCAGTCCTCTGTCCTCAGACCTCGGTCTTCTGTCTTCCGCCCTCCGTCCTCCGACTTACGCCACCAGCTGTTTCACCAGCTTTACCGCCCCCGGGGCGTCGGCACTGTAGCCGTCGGCGCCGATCTGATCCGCAAAAGCCTGGGTTACCGGCGCACCGCCGATGATCGTCCGGGTCGCCATGCCCGCCTCCTTGACCGCCTTGACCGTGCTCTCCATGGACGGCATGGTGGTGGTCAGCAGCGCCGACAGGGCGATGACGTTGGCGCTCTTTTCCGCCGCCGTCTTCACAAATGCCTCGCTTTCCACGTCCACCCCCAGGTCCACCACCTCGAACCCGGCCCCTTCCATCATCATGGAGACCAGGTTCTTGCCGATGTCGTGCAGGTCCCCTTTGACCGTGCCGATGATAACAACGCCCTTGCTCTGGCTCTGGCCGGCAGAAAGGTGGGGTTTGAGGATCGCCAGCCCCGCTTTCATGGCCTGGGCCGCCATGAGCATCTCGGGCACGAACAGCTCACCCGAACTGAAACGTTCCCCCACCTCGTCCATGGCGCTGATGAGCCCGTCGTTTAAGATGGCATCGATGTCCGTGCCGCCGTCCAGTTCCGCCTGGGTCAAGGTTATTACCGTTGCTTCGTCAAATGCCAGTACCGCATTGAAAATGTCCTGGGTTGTCATAAACGATCCTCCTGAATGATAGTAATATGATAGGTTGCAATGCGCCTTGCTGTATCTATAGTAGTTGAAGATATTTCATTATACTGAATGAAAGCTTTAATTTAGGGCGATCCATAGGCCAGCCAGTGCTTATCGTCAAGATATTTTTTTGCGCTTGGCGATGTAAGAAGACAACGCAGTTTCCACATCCGGATCGATGGGGGGCTTTTCATAAGCGGCCAAACGCTGGCTCAGCCTTTCGGTGGCGACCTGATCAATTCGCTTGGAACCGGCAGCCTTCCAGCCGGCATGATTCTGCCGGTTAAAAAAGTCGGTCATGTAAAATTCGGTTCGGCACAGCTTGAATGTTTTGGGCTGAGTCAGGTACTGGCCGCCAATTCCCACGGTTTTAATCATCTGCACATCGATGGCCTCTTCAGAGAAGTCGATGGGCTTGATCAGCTTGCGGACAATTCCGCACATCTCTTCATCCATCAGGAATTTTTCAAAACTCATGGCAATGTAAGATCCCAGGATGCCTGCCGAATGGAGAATGAAATTGATGCCGTTCCGGGCGGCGGTAGACAGAGCCAGGGCGGATTCTCCCGCGGCTTGGCCATCCGGGCAATGGGCATCGGTCAGACCGCCCCCGCTCCGGCTGGGGAGCTTGTAGAAGCGTGCCATCTGGGCGGTTGCCGAAACCACCATTGAAAGTTCCGGGCAGCCGATGGCGAGCCCGCCGGTCCGCATATCCATCGCTGAGGAGGTGGATCCATAGATCACCGGTGCACCGGGATTGACTAGTTGAGCCAGGGTGATGCCCGCCAGGATTTCGGCATTTTGCAATGCCAACACGCCGGCAAGGGTCACCGGTCCGGACGAGCCCGCCATTATCAGCGAGGCAATCACGCAGGCCTGGTTCGCCCGGGCCAGTTCAATCAGGGAGCCGGCCATCTCGTCGGAAAACTGAAGCGGCGACAGGGAATTGATCAGGGACACCGAAACCGGTCCCGTGGCTGCAAGCTTGTCTTTGCCACCCCATAAAATGGTTGCCATCTCAACGCAGTCTCTGGCGCCCTGCTTGGATACCGGGCTTCCCATAAAGGGTTTATCGCACAAAACGATACTGGAGAACATCATGTCCAGATGGGCGGTTTCAGGCGATACATCACCGGGCTCCACCATCATGAACCCATTCATGTCGATGGTTTTAGACGTCTGGACCAGTTTGCAAAAATTGTCATAGTCCGCCATGGTGGCTTCCCGCTGGCTGCCGTCCGGCAGGGTGATGAATGGCGCTCCATAGCCGGGCACAAAAACGAAATCGTCCTCTCCCACCGCAACGCTTTTCTCCGGATTCCGTGCGGTCACCGTGAACCGTGAGGGGGCGGTTTCGAGCGCTTTTTGAACCTGGGTGTCGGTCATGAAAACCGTTTTTCCATCCACTCTGAACCCGTTGGATGCGAAGATCTCCAAGGCTTCAGGTTCATTGAAGGCTACACCGACACTGGACAGCAACTCCATGGATGCATCGTGAATCCGGGTTATCTGGTCCGTGGTGAAGGTTTGCATTCGGTCAACCATCATCGATCCTCCTTTGTTATGTCACCGAAAACGCGAACTGGATGTAATCACAATGTAATGCAATGCTTACAAGGCAGGTTGCATGCCATGGGGGAGCGGTTTTCTAAAAATGGAGCCAACACCCTTCGGCTTTTCCATTGTTTCAGCAAATAGACCCGCAACCTTTTGAAAAAATTATTCAATATAGTAGTTGTCAAAAGCAGGACAGTCACTGGCAGGGTCTCTTTTTACTGGGAGGCTGCCTTCGTGAATATGCAAACCGACAAAAAATATTACATATTTAATGAAAAAATGTTTTCATTGCCCGTTTTTTTTACATATAGTCCAGTCATTGATACACTCGTAAAAAGTCCCGCTTCAGACGGCTTTGTAAAAAGTCCGAGATCAAGGCTTGCGAATCCCTAGGAATACCGCTAACGCGGGTGCCGTAGGCAGCGTACTTAGCGTACTCCGCAGTGACGAGGGATGAAGCGTAACGCAGATATCGGACTTTTTACATCCATTTTGCCCGACCTTGGCGCCCTCGATTTTTTACCGGTGTTCGATGCCTTTGATGAAGGCATCATCATTTCGGACACCCATGGCCGCATCCTGTTTTACAACGAAACCCAGGCGGGTATTGACGATCTTCGGCCAGGAAAAGTCATCGGGGAAAAGGTTGCGGACATCTATCAACTGAACTGGCACGACAGCATGATATTCAAGTGCATGGAAGCCAACGCGCCCATCATCGGCAGGCTGTTTTTTTACCGAACCTTCAAAGGGAAACTGGCCAATACGATCCACAGTGTATTCCCCCTGCACGTCAACGAAGTGCTGGTGGGCGCCATCTGTTTCGTAAAAAACTACAATATACTGGAAAAGGTAATGACCGGTTTTTCCACCCTGTCGCCGAACGCCCATCCGGAGTTGGCCAATGGCACCCGGTACCAGTTCACCGATATTGTGGGTGCGGATAAAAGCTTTCTCCACGCCTTGACGATGGCTCGTCTGGCGGCGGAGACTCACTCCCCGGTGATGCTTTTTGGTGAAACCGGATCGGGAAAAGAGATGTTTGCTCAGAGTATTCACAACTACAGTTCCCGCAAAGACAGCCCCTTTGTGGGCATCAATTGTGCGGCGATTCCGGACACCCTTCTGGAAGGCCTGCTATTTGGAACGGTAAAAGGGGCCTTTACCGGTGCCGTGGACAAAATCGGTCTTTTCGAACAGGCCGACGGCGGTACGGTTTTTCTGGATGAGATCAATTCGATGCCCATTGCCCTTCAGGCCAAACTGCTGCGGGTACTCCAGGAGAAAAAAATCCGACGCGTCGGGGCATCCGGCGAAGTGTCCATAGCTGTGAAAATCATTAGCTCCGTGAACCTGCCAGCGCACAAAGCCATTCGAGAACGGCAGTTGCGCATGGATCTATTTTATCGCCTGGCCGTGGTCTACATAGCCATTCCCCCCCTTCGTGAGCAGCCTGAAGGCATCGAGACCCTGGCCCGCCATTTCATTTATAAAAATAATCTGGCCCTGGGCAAACAGGTGAACGGCGTCAGCGAACCGGTCATGCAGTTTTTTCGAAGCTATCACTGGCCGGGAAACGTCCGTGAACTCGAACATCTCATTGAAGGGGCCATGAACACCATCGGGCCAGATACGACCCTGCGCATCTCCCACCTGCCTCCGCATCTGCTTCTTGATCAGATCCGCGACGAGGACCCGCCGCTGCATGTGCTGCCGGCGGAACGTTCCGGAAAGAAAACGGATGAGGAAACCGACATCCTGGACATTGGCACGGCCTCCCCCGGCATCGGTGTGCGGGATCTTCGAGAGCAGCGTCAGGAGCAGGAACGGAATATGATCGATGAAGCCTTGACGGCTGCCGGCGGCAACGTCTCCGAAACCGCCAGGATGCTCAACGTATCGCGACAACTGATTCACTATAAAATGCGAAAATATGGATTGGTGCGGGAACGGTATCGTGGACGGGCAAGAAATAAACGGATTGGTTAAGGGAATCGGCAAAAATTGAAAGCCGGTAATTCCGGTTAAATCCATTTTCCGTTTTTCGGGTGCCGTTTAAAAATGGGCGTCATGCCTACCAGGTGACACTCATCATGGAACAGTTGAGGCCGGAGCCGATGCCCATGAGTGCCACATGATTGCCTGCGTTGATGCGGCCGGATTCGGCGGCCTGGCACAAGGTGATGGGCACGGCCGCCGGACCGATGTTGCCCAGGGTGGGGAAGTTCAGATAATGTTTTTCCGGGGTGAGGCCCAGTTTTTCGTTGAGCACGTCCATGTTTCGCCGGCTCACCTGGTGAGGCATGTAGGCGTCGATAGCCGCATCGCTCCAGTTGGCCAATGTGCTGCAGGCCAGGTCCCAGGTCTTTTTGGCCAGTTCCACGCCGAACCGTTGACCACGTGGCCGGATGTGGTCAGATACCGCCGGCAAACGATCATGGCCACCGCTCCGGACCCCAGGGTAAGGGTGGCGAACTGGTCCCGGAAGGATTCCGGTTTGGCATCCGGTTTACTCAGTCGTTCGATGGTCGCCTCCACCACTTCCCGGGAATTTTCCCCGTCCACGATGAGGCCGTAGTCGACGAGACCGGCATCGATCATCATGCCGACGCTGGCCATGGCGTTGACGAATCCCAGGCAGGCATTCCCCATGTCGTAGTTGATGCAGTGATCGGCAAGTCCCAGGTTGCCGTGAACCATGCTGGCCACGGAAGGCTCGATGTAGTCTTTGGATACCGATGTACTGATCAGACAGCCGATGGCATCCCTGGGAATGCCGGATTTCTCCAACACTTTTTCTGCAGCCAGGGTGGCCACGTCACTGGCCTGCTGATCCGCATCCCAGAATCGCCGCTCCCGGATGCCGGTGAGTCCTTCGATGAGCCCGGGCTTGATGCCCATGCGCCCCATGGTGTCGGCAAGCTGCGATTCGATATCGGCGGAGGTGATGATCGTCGTCGGCAGCGCACAGGCCACCGCTTCGATGGCCACATTCTTGAAAAACATCGGTTTCATCAGCTCGCCAAGAAATGATAAAAACAGTCCTTTGTAGTTTTTTTAACTTTGTGCCTTTGCGTCTTTGCGTGAAACATCTTTTTTCCTCTCGCCCGCTTCGCTCAAGTCGCCAAACCCGCCAAGAAATTATAAAAACAAGGGCATCAGCTTTCTTCAAGATCATAAGGTTTGGAATTTGGAATTTTAGTCATTGTGGTTTATCTGTTATTTGGCTTTTGGCTATTGTTATTTACTTGGCTTGCTTTCATAGCATGGTTGTCATTAGTGGAAAATACAAAAAACAAAGAATCCTGGTACAGTGGACCGGGTTTTGGTTATCCCCAAAGGGGATTTGCTTTGTTGGAAGTTCATTGATTTATTGAAATCCCAAATATCAAACAATTTCCAATGACCGAAATTCGAAAATCCGAACAATGTCTCGTCCTGGAAGGTTTGGGTCATTGAATATTGGAATTTGAGATTTATTTGTAATTTAGTGCTTGTAATTTGTGATTTTAGACACAAAACTGCCAAGGCAGAGCCTATTGCCTCTGACCTGGCCCATTAAAAATCCCGCTATGCGGGGAAGGACCAGGTTTTCTAATGATCAATAAACACGGTATTGCCACCTCTATGAACCGTCTTGAAGAGATCCCTTTTATCCGGTCTGTGGCTCCTCGTATCTATTTGGTTCACGGCCCCGGAAAAGCTCGGTTTCCCAACTGTCATGGGTTCTTGCTGCGTGGAGATCGGACGATACTGATCGATGCCGGTGTCGGTGAAGAGAGGATTCGGGACATCTGCCGGCCCAAACGCCGAATTCGGTGGGCGACCTGCGCCGGCTGGGGCAGCGGTTCGTTGACGGCCTCGAAGGGGCCCGGTACTGGACAACGGTGGCGGAAAGCCGGCTGGGCATTCGGCCCATGCGCCGGCCGGACCATCGGTTCGACGATGGGGAGGTATTGGACTTTGGTTCCCTTCAGCTCCAGGCCATCCATGCCCCTGGCCACCTGGATGACCACTATTGTTTTCTGGAGCAATCTTCCCGGACACTGTTTTCCATAGATATCGATTTCACCGGATTCGGACCTTGGTACGGCAATCCGGAATGCGATATCGACCGGTTTCAGGCAAGTGCCCAGATGCTCCGCACCGTTCCCTTCAACCAGATCTGCCCATCACACAAGCTGCCAATCCCACATGCGGATGCCGATGACGCCTTCGATCGTTACCTGAAGGCCTTTGACCGGCAGAGGGCGGCGGTTTTTAATCTGTGCCGGAAAGGGATGGACCTGGAAACGATGGTCAGGATTTCACCCATTTACAGGAACCGGATGCCCGACGTTGCCCTCCAGCGAATCTTCGAAACCCAGATGATCCGAAAAAATCTGGACCTACTGGCCAAGGAGCACCGTATCGTCGAAGAGAACGGCCACTATCGCGCAACATAAGCCGCTGCCACAAAGCGCTGCCGTCAGGCTGAACACTCTCCGTGGCTTGGGTGGGGAGGCTTTAATCACCATGGGCAGGTTCTTGTTCCCAGCAGATGCCGGTCTTGACTGAACTAATATCCTAAACAATTAACCGCTTTACAATGGATCATTTGGCCCCTATAATGGGATAAAATGATCCCTGAATGAAAGGCGGTGATGATAATGCAGGTTCAGTGCATCAATCTTCAGTCCAACAGCCTTGTCGATCTCATCGGCATGGTGAAGAAGGGACTTCCCATCGAGGCCTTTCACCTGCTGAGGGAACGGCTTGGGTTGTCGGAAAAGGCGCTGTCCGATATTCTTTGCCTGTCTAAACGCACCTTGACCCGCCGGAAACAAGATGGTCGTCTGTCACCGGCAGAATCCGAACGGGTGCTCCGGCTGGCCCGGTTGTTCGACAAAGCCGTCGAGGTGTTTGCCGACCGCGATGATCTGGCAGCCGCATGGTTCAAGTCTCCCGCCCGTGGCCTTGGCGACCGGACGCCCCTCTTTTTCTCGGAAACAGAAATCGGTGCACAGCAGGTGCAGGCACTTCTGGTGCGTATCGCGCACGGGGTGTTTCCCGGATGAGTATTACGGCATGGCGGATTGTTCAAAAGCGCTGGATCCAGGCGGCGTTTTCCGGATATGGTGCACGGCTGGAAGGGGGGCGGTGGAACTGTGCGGGAATTCCCATGGTCTATACGGCCGAGTCGCTTGCATTAGCATCTTTGGAAATGATCGTTCACCTGCCGGAAGCGTCACTGCTGTATGCCACTTATGTCCGTATTCCCGTGACCTTTTCACCGGATCAGGTGACGGTTTTATCCAAAGAGACCCTTCCCGCGGACTGGAACAGCATCCCCGAATCGGAATCCACCCAGAAAATCGGCACCAAATGGGCCTTGGCCAATAGAAGCCTGGTGCTGAAAGTGCCCAGCAGCGTGGTGCCTGAAGAGCACAACTTTCTCATCAACCCGTCCCACCCGGAAGCGGCCCACCTGTCCATCGGCGCTCCGGCCCCGTTTTGTTTCGATCCCCGGCTGGTCAAATGACACCGGGATGAGTGAAAAAGCTATCCAGTTGCGCTTACGTGTTAAAAGATGAAGACAATAATGCAACGTAAGATCTACTTGACCTGACACCCAAGAAAGATGGTATCTGTAATTGTACCGTGCTGGGGATGATGTATCACCAGTTCAGCAATACGAAATATTTGAGGAGGGATTTATACCGATCCGTATTTGACCCCATCATAAAAAAAATATTGAGACATAACTATCTGTTTGGCTATGATATACAGTCCCGAGGCCTACAAGCGGTTTGTCAAGGCCTACCGCGAGGTCTTGCTGGATTTGGAGTTTACAGAAGATCATATGGTCGCTGAGGGAGAAAAGGTCTATGTCCGTTGGAAAGCACGCGCTTCCCTAAAGGGCGGCAAACAAGGCGAAATCATCGGGACGGATTGACTGCGAATCGTGGATGGCAAAATCGTCGAGAGTTGGCCCCTGTTTGATGCCTTGGGCTTGATGCGCCAGATGGGTCTCCTGAGGCTTCTGTTTCTTGTAAGAAAAATCAAACGGAGTCTGGCAGAGCCACACTAAGCCGATAGAGTGCTTTAAGCGGATTTGTCCACGAGAAATAATTCTCGATAAAGCATAAATTTGCGTTTTTAACTGATTTATTTTATAAATATAGTTCCTTAGCGATCCATCGCGGCATGCCCCTAATTTTTTTCAATTTTTGAATACCATCCTGCATTGTTAATTCTGGCAGGATTTAACCATAATGCAAGAATCCTTAACTGCACAATACTCTGAATCATCCCCATTTTTGAAATTGGAGATCCTTCTAATGGCAATAAAACCAACCTATGAAGAATTGGAAGAAAGGGTTAAGCAATTAGAACAAGAAACAGAAAAGCGTAAACAAGCGGAGGAGGCGCTCCGGCAAAGTCAGCCCCAAATCAAGCAGTTTCTTGCCATAACCGGGGTCATATTTGTCGCCTTAGACAATGAGGGTAATATTACATTAATCAACGAATACGGCTTGGAAATGTTGGGGTATCAACGTGAAGAACTTCTTGGGAAAAACTGGTTTAAGACCTGCCTTCCGTATGGATATCAAAAAGATTTTTTAGATGTGTATCACCAATTGATGAAAGGTGAGATTGAACCTGTCGAATACTATGAAAATCCGATCCTGAAAAAAAATGGCGAGGCGCGTATCATTGCATGGCACAATACGATGATTAAAGATCCTGAGGGCAAAACGGTCGGGATTCTCAGTTCAGGAGAGGACGTCACCGATCGCCTTAAAACAGAGAAGCATTTAAGAGAAGCTTACGATATCATCAACAGAAGCCCGGCAGTTACGTTCCTTTGGAAAAACATAGAGGGATGGCCTGTTGAATTTGTATCGGAAAATGTAAAGAAGCTCTTTGGTTACTCAGGGAACGAC
>JABZFO010000053.1 GCA_014237405.1 Desulfosarcina sp.
TCCATCAAACAATAAACATGAACAACGGCATTATATCTTAACGTGGCTGTTTCAAGATATTCCAGAAATTTTTCTCTATCCCTTTTACTCTTGAAAACTGCCTTTTGTTCATTACCGCGAGATGTAACGTGATAAAAAGCGCCGGGATAATTAATTCTTAACTGTCGTGCCATATGCCCCCCTTAAAAAATATGTCTGTTACAAGGCATATAGCACGCACCCGCAAATTATTCAACTTTCAAGACATGACCCCTTTATTTTTTTATTAATTCCTCCTTTGTGCCTTGTCCTTCAGTTTTCCGCATTCCGCATTTACTTGATTTTTTCAACATCCCCAGGAATCCATTTCTTTTCAAAGTAGGGCTTTTCAGGTCCATACAAACGCAAATAGACAAACCACCCTATGCCCGGCTTTGTCTGCACCCAGTTCTCCTGGGCGATACCATTGGGAAGCTCCGGGCCGAAGTAGACATCAAAGGAGCCGTCCTTATTCGGCTTGGCGCCATGAACAGAGCCCACCAGGGGACGACCGAGCTCGTTCTGGATCAATGAACGGGTTTCGTTGTCATACACCGTCAGGGACCAGAACATATTGGCCGGCACATCTTTCGGCAGATGAATCTTGTAGGTGTTTTCACCGCTAAGCCACTGGCCGTCTTTATCCTGATAGGTTCCGATATACTGGGACCCTTGTCCTGGGACGGCAATGGTCATGGCCTTGGCGGTGCCGATAGCTTCCCATGTATATCGAGTACGCAGATCTATCGCCATGTAATCCGGCGTATGGAAGGTAGGATCGGAAATGAAGATGTATTTCCATTGGCGCTTCCCGGGATAGGGATACAGGATCTCTTTCGCAGTTCGGGGCTGCCATGCTACGGTCTTGGCCATGGCGCGCCCCACTTCGGCCGCTTGGGTAAGAATCTTTTTCATGCGAGCATCCGGCTTGAAGGGCCGACCGTGGGCGATCCCCAGGGTTTCCAGCATACCCAGCATGGCCATATCCTGGGGACGTGGTGGGTTTTCGTTGATGTAACGCGCCAGGCTCTCGAAGAAGGCAAAGCCCTCATTGGCCAGTAAATTGGATTCTTTGCCGGTCATCGCAACGAAACGCGTCTTTGGGGGATTTTTCGCTTCCGACAGCTTGTATTGCCGATACGTGCGCATCAGTTTGCCCAACCTGGGAAAGTCATCACGCGTCTGCGGAATTGCGCGCAGGTAGAAAACCAGGATGTTCGTGTCCGCCTCGACTATATGGAAATGAAAAGGTGGCATCGGCCCGTCATAACCGGGCGGCAAAATGAGGAAACGTCCGCCGCGGTTCTGTTCCGGCGAAAATGGCCCACCCAGATCGCACATGGGCTGCTGCCAGATGTTGTTGAGGGTTCCCAGCAGGCCGGGAGGCAGTTCCATCACCATTGGACCATTGCGCAGATCCAGCACGCCCGACAAGTAGACCGTATCCTGGTTCGCAGTCAGAACCAACTGTTGCGGCTCCCCTGATTTATCGGCGACGATGACCGCGCTGCTGCCGCAGCCCAACCTAATGTGCTCATCAGCCAGCGCTCCATAGGAGGCCATGGGCAACGCCCAGAGGTACGCCTGAACGGCGCGCTGGAAATCCAGCTCGTCGTAGAGTTTCTGTACCGTTTTGTCCGTCGGGTAGCCACTCTCAAACTCCAGCTTCCCGAACCTGGTTGTTATGGTTTCCGCCGATCCCGGTACAGCCACAGCCAATAACAAACAGGTGATGGCCATCATGGCTAACAAGGCTTTGGCCTTACCGCTTAATAACAATTTCATTTTAAATCCCTCCTTTGTGATTGTTGAAATATTCAGCATTTTGAACTCTGCAATCCGCATTCCCAATCCCGCATTTTATTGGATCAATTCAATCTTCCCCGGCCGCCATGTTTTGTCGAACCAGGGTTCCAACGGACCGTATAAACGCAGGATCAGCATAAAACCTTTACCCGGTACCGTCTGTATCCAGTTATTCTCCTTGCCCTCCGGTGTTTTTGGGCCGAAGTAGATATCGAAAGATCCATCAGTGTTATGTTCTACGCCACCGCGTTCGCTGTTCAGGCTTGGGAACTGCTGATCGGTTTGAAGCATTGACCTTGTTTGTGTATCATAAAGTACAATAGACCAAAAATCTTTAGCTGGTACATTTTTTGGTAATGTTAGCTTGTAAGTCTTAGAACCATCCAAGTACTTGCCTTTAGCATCCCGCACAGCAGCTGCGTATTGTGACCCAATACCTGGCATAGCAATCGCCATTGCTGGGGTAATACCAATCGCGTTATACATAAACTGTACACGAGCATCTAAGTTTAACCATTCATCTTCCATAAACTCATGGTTGCCTATAGCAAACGAGCTGAACCAGGTTCGATCATCTTTTGGGTAGAAGTAGACTATCTCGTCACGACAAGCAAAGGTCATCGAACGTGCGATGGTTGCGCCGACCAGCGCTGCCTCATTGAGGGTATTGCGTTTGCGTTTATCCGGATTAAACTTTTGTCCTTTGATAATTCCCAATAATGCAAGGCGCCCTCTCTCATCTGCTTTAATCGCATCTTTATGTTCTTCTTGGATAAGTGAATTTATCTCTTCGAAGAAATGAAAGTTATTAGCATGAATCGTATTATGGACCTTGCCTGAAACATTCTTGAACTCCATTTTTGCCGGATTATTTGCTTTAGCTAAGGGGTAGATGCGTGTATTTTTTTTGATGTTTGCCACTGCTGGAGCGGTATCACCATCAACAAGGAAGCCACGAAGAATGAACCACACCCCATAAGTTTGCGAGCGAAATACATGATAGCCCTTAGGTACATCACCGTTATAGCCAGGCGGTAATATCAGAAATTTCCCTCCTTTACCCTTGTCCGGGCCTGCATTACCGATATCACCCACATAACGCATCCACATATCATCAAGGATACCAAGTACATTAGGCGGTGACTCAATAACCATAGGACCACCATCAAGCTCTCGAAGATAGCCATCTGGTTGGCTTTAGTGATACCAATTTTACGATGGCCTTCACGCAGTGCTACCATGGATGCAGCACGCATCTCATTTAAAAACACATCAACACCACGTTGAAAACCAAGATAGTCATATGCTTTTTGAACCGTTTTATCTGTTGGCAAACCATCAAAAAACTCCAATGTACCAATGCGGGTCTCCAGCTTGTCGGGAATGATGATCGATTCAGAAATATCCGTGGTCATTTTCATTTTCGGTGATTTGGCCAGAGTCGTCCTTGGTTGAACAAATCCCATGATCATGAAACAAAGAACAAATACTCCTACCATAACTTTTCGTGATTTTTTCATTTGTCTTTTTCCTTTTCTTCGTTCTGTTCCTCTGCTACTTTGTCCCTCAGTGCCTTTGGAACGTGTGCATCTGCCATATCAAGATAATCACCATTAGGAGGATTATCAGCCTGGCTCAACGGATAGGCGTTGATATATGTCTCATACTCGGCCGCTTCGCCATAGCTCGCTCCATCCAATGGAATCAGGCGCAGTGCAATAAAGGCACTGTACAAATTCATTGGAACAGTGATTTGGGCAGCACAAAATTGGCCTGGAACCTAAAGCGAAACCCTTCAGGGCCTGTTTCGGGCGATTCCGCCCAGTAGCCGACGCCAGCCTGCAGACTGACGGGCAATTTACCCCACCGGACCAGCTTGGCGACGGCGACATTGATGGGCACAGACCAGTCTTCTGTCTTCCAGTTGTAAGTGGTTTCGGTCTGCGCCGATACGGTCCACGCGTTCGGCCATGTGTATGCCGCGAACGGTTGCACAAAGGTGTTGCTGATGTCCTGGCGATCGCTATCTCCGGCATACGACCAGATGTGGTTGGCGAGAACACCCAGGGTCCAAGGCCCACGCATCGTAACCACGATCGCGGCCGGTCCCGCGCCCCACTTCTTTGCGCCAAGCAAGTCATCCGTCGCCGTGGGCAGGAGTAAAATCGGCCCAACACCCCAGATCACACCGCCCGATGTGGGTTCCTTGGGCGAAAAGAACAAACTCTCGCTAATGTCACCCAGACCGAACTGGGATCCCGCCCCCGGGAAGATATCATCCTGGGAGATCACCGGCATGATCGTTCGCGTAATCAGGTTCCAATCATCATTCAAGGCAAACGGGATCACCGGCTGGATGTTCGTCAGCAGTTTCCATCCGTCGTCCGAACGACCGATGTTGCTGTCGTAGTTCATCTGAATCGGAATTGTTATCAGGTCAGCTATGGGATTCGACAGTTCCTGGGCAAGGTCGGCGTCTCCGGTTAGCTCTGAGTCGGACGTGCCTTCGGCTTGGGAAGGTGGGGCTACTACGAAACATACCGCAACAAGGAGACCGATTGTCAACCAGCCAAACCGAATCAATCGTGATGATTTCCGCGGTGTTCTTGTAGTTGTGCACATTTTAACTCCCTTCTTTCGTAGGAATACATATTATTACACACATTCATTTTAGCCTGGGCGATCCATACCCCGGGGGAACTTTTTCTCATCGGTTTCATTCAATAGCTCTATGATCTCCAGTTCCAGTTCCTGCAAGAGATCTGCATATTCCTGACTACGGGCAGATGCCGTTTCTGATGCGGATTGGCGCCACTTTTTCAGCGCCTCGGAGCAACGTCGATAATCATCACAGATGATCTTGAAATTCCGGTTTTCCCTGGAAAGCTGCAGAAGATTGGCCTTATGGTCGGGAAACCGCTTGACAACCCATAGAAGGTTTGCTTGCAGCACAGTCATATTTTCTCCTTAATTTGTCACGACGCCAAGAACATGTGCATCTATAAACCGTTACGACGCAGGTTAACATTATTGCAGTTCCGGTGTATCCGTTACAGTACACGGGCCGGAACTGTCTTTTGTATAGCGGCCCAGAAATATTTTGTGTACTAATTTAGTATATGATATATAAAAGGCGTATGTATTTCGCGCCCTAATTCCCAAATATTATAAACACCTTAACCGTTGAGCTCGATTCATATGCCTGACCGGGGGCCACCATTGCAGCAAGAGAGACAGGGTCAAAATTCCACGCCGGATTCTGAAATGATTCAAAGACAACTGGAGCGGATTCTTGCCAGTGAGGAGTTCCAGGCCACGGATCGACAGCGGGAGTTTCTTCAATTCGTCGTCACAGAGACGATTGCCGGAAGAGTTGAAGAAATAAAGGGCTACACGGTGGCTACTCAGGTGTTCGGCAGGAAAGAGGACTTTAACCAGGCTACCGATCCCATTGTCAGCATTCAGGCCAACAAGCTCCGCCGGGCCCTGGAGCGCTACTATCTGGTCGCTGGCAAGCAGGACCCGGTGCGCATCGACATTCCAAAGGGTACCTATGTGCCGACTTTTTGCGAACAGAGAGTGGTCGAATCGGATGGGACCTCCAGCAGCGGTGAAGGCTCCGAAATCTGCTTTGAGGGTTCATGGCCTTCGGTGCTGATCCGGCCCTTTCAGAATCTGACAGGCGATCCGGAATTGAATTATTTAGCGGTGGGTTTGGCAACGGAGCTTGCCATGGAAATAACCCGATACCAGGATATCCGGGTGTTAATGTATGGTCCAAAGGGGCATGGAAAGAGGGCTTCGGATATCATGGCCCGTTTTGTTATCGACGGGAGTGTCCGAAAAGACAGGGAAGGAATCAAAGTTGCCGTCCAATTGGTGGATACAAAAACCAACACGCAAATCGGGGGCGACATGCACCGGTCTAGTTTTGAAGCCGCCCAACTGATCGCTTTTCAGGAGGAAGTCGCCCGGTTAGTTGCCGTCAAAATCGCCGGCGAGTACGGGATCATATCCAAAAACTTGTCCATTGAATCGAAAAACATACCGCCGTCCGACTTGAAAACTTATGAGGCCTTGCTGCGTTATTACGAATTCAACATGGCCTTTTCCGGGGACACGTTTCTGCGCGCTCTTAAGGCGCTCAAGGTTGCTTCTGTCAATGAGCCGGAATGTGGGTTGGTTTGGGCTATGCTCGGACGCCTTTATGCGGTCAACTACAGCCTGGAACTCATGAACCGGGTGACGTCCCTGGAAGACGAAATACCCGCAGGACGGGCCGAGGCCGAACGAGCCCTGGCCCTGAATCCGAATTCTCTACTCTTCATGGATAATACTGGCTACCTGTTTACGCTTTTTGGAGATTGGGAACGTGGTCCGGCCCTGATCAGAAAGGCAATCAAGCTCAACCCGTATTATAACATCAGTGTCCATTACGCGCTGTGGGTGGATTGGGTCCGGCAGGAAAAATACCAACAGGCGTATCTGGAGACGCTGAGCTTCAGAAGGCCCATGTTTTTCTGGGACCCGCTGATGAAGGCTGCCGCCTTCGGCCTGCTGGGAAGATATGAGGAGGGCCAGCGGGCTGCCGAAGACCTGCTAAAGCTCAAGCCTGATTTTCCGACCCGCGGTCGCGTGCTGATCGAGCATTATATCAAGTTTAAAGATATTGTCGACAGGGTGATCGATGGTTTGGGCAAGGTTGATATTTATGTCGCTTAGAAGGTCTGAGCAGCAGAAGTCGCAAGCCTCTCAATATCCCGTCAAAGAAGTTAGCCATGACATATTTTAAGATGAATCGGACTGTTGATTGCTGGTAGGATCACAGAGCTATCAGGGAGTTACCTTTAGGAGGCGATCGGGTCTGGATGAGTAAGAATGATCACAATCCGGTAAGTGTTTTCCAAGCGGAGATGGGTCTGTGGGTTGGTATCGCCACAACTGCGATCTTTTTAATCGTGGGTAGTGGCTGGCTGGCGGACTTTTCGAACCCGGTCAAAGCCGCGGTGATTTTCCTGTGGCTGTTTGCCTCCATGCTGTGGCTGTCATTCGGCGTGGTACGCCATGCCGACTGCCTGGCGATCATTCTGGGGGAACCCTACGGGACACTGATTCTGACAATGTCGGTTATCAGTATCGAAGTCGTTATGATTGCCGCCGTCATGCTTACCGGGGAGAACAACCCGACTCTGGCCCGGGATACCATGTTCTCAGTATTGATGATTGTATTGAACGGGATGCTCGGCATAACGCTTTTGGTGGGCGGCCTGCGCCACCACGAACAGGAATACAACCTGCCCGGAACCAAGGCTTACCTCGGTGTCATTTCGGCATTGGCCATACTGGGGCTGGTGTTGCCGAATTTCACCACGTCCGCGCCTGGTGGGCAGGTATCGGCCATGATGGGATGGTACCTGGTGATTACGTCGTCTGGCCTCTATGCGGTTTTTCTCATCATTCAGACCATGCGCCACCGCAGTTATTTCAAACAGCCTTGCGACATGACGGGACACGCCTGTGCCGACGACGGCCAAGACCATGACGGGCTTGTTATCCGGTCTGTGGGGTTTCACGTAGTCTTTCTGATTATGACGATGCTACCCGTGGTATTGCTCTCAAAAAGCATGGCAAAACTGGTGGACTACGGCATCGCTACCCTGGAGGCGCCCCAAGCCCTGGGTGGTTTTCTGGTGGCCATACTCGTTCTGTCACCGGAGGCCATGGGGGCAATCAGGTCTGCTCTGAACAACCAGCTCCAACGCACCGTCAATATCTCCTTGGGCTCCGGGTTGGCCACCATCGGCATGACCATACCGGCCGTACTGATCATTAGCCTGTTCACCGGGAGAACCATCGAACTGGGGTTGGATGCAGTAGATATCATCCTACTGCTGTTGACTCTGATGGTCTGCAACATTAACTTCGGTGCCGGTCGCACCAACGTCATGCAGGGTGCCGTGCATCTGATCATATTTACTTCTTATATCATTCTTATATTTGACTAACCGGCCAGTAGAATTCTTCGACACCGGAAGGGGAAACAATGGCAAAGCCTGAAAGCAAGTCTGAGAAGTTTTCATGGATAACAAATAAAACTTTTTTAAGCTCCTTTGGTGCACTGTTTGCGCTGGTTTTCATAATCATATTGATATTAATCAATATGGGCCTTCAAATGGAAGATATCGAAGAAAAATTGAAATATACACCACCCAGGGCCAGTGGATCTGAAATACCCACTGAAATGGTGGTCGCCGGGCAGGCTGTTTATGTACCGATTTATTCACATATTTACGTTCAGGGTGGAAACCCCTATCTTTTAGAAGTGACTCTCAGCATTCGCAATTCCGACCCCAATACAGACATTACAATCAGTTCTGTTAGATATTACGATACTAAGGGAAAGTTGATCAGAAGTTACCTTGAAAAATCCTTGCGGTTGATGCCGTTTGCAACTGCTGAGTTCCTTGTTGAGCAGGAAAAGACTGAAGGGGGCTCCGGCGCAAACTTTATTGTAGAATGGGCTTCAGATGCCCAGGTAAATCAGCCTGTCATAGAGGCTGTAATGGTAGGTATCGAAGGGCAGACAAGCGTTTCTTTTGTGAGATCCGGAATAGCGATTGAGAAAAAATAGGGCACAATTGGATTCTAGACACATGTAATAAACCACTTAATTGTTGTGGATGGAAAAGCGAAGCAGCGATTCAATAGCGCACTACGATGAGAAATTCTTCAAACGTCTATCAGCACATCCTGAACCAGATCGAGTTTATCCGGGTCATGGGGTTCGGTGTCGAAGGCGACCAGCAGGCTGTATGTTTCGCCGGTGTTCTGGATGGCATGGGGAATTACGGGCGGGATGATCAATTGTCAGGTAGTATTGGCGGGGATGTAGAGTAGATAGGGGTCTTGAATCTTGTATGATTGAGTTTGTTAATCAGCGTATCAATTTTTTTTCGCACTTTTTTATCCTTTGCAATGGTTTTCGAAACCCGGCTGACTGCATGTGATACCGCTGATTCGCTGATCTTGAATTGCTCTCCAATTTTCTTAAGATGCACAGATGTATATCTATGC
>JABZFO010000023.1 GCA_014237405.1 Desulfosarcina sp.
GAAACAAAAAAGCCGTTTAAGCAGGTAGAGTCTGCGCAAACGGCCAGTACATAGGGAGTTACATATATTTTTAAGTGGCGTCCCCAAGGGGATTCGAACCCCTGTCGCCGGCGTGAAAGGCCGGTGTCCTGGGCCAGGCTAGACGATGGGGACGCAAGCTTTACCTCTTTGGTGGGCCGTGTTGGACTCGAACCAACGACTCTCTGCTTAAAAGGCAGATACTCTACCAACTGAGTTAACGGCCCGAAAAGAAAAATGTAACTACACGCCTATCTCTTTTTTGTCAATATCAAAATACAGGATTTCCAGGTTTTCTCCTCTGTTTAAGAATCTCATTTCCGCCAAAACTCAGGCACCACTAATATAATGAGGGTGTGTTATTCGTTTTGAATATCAATTCACGGGAAAAGCGCCGTCAGGGAAATAAGAAGACCGGCCCCCATAGCCATGCCATCACGCCAGGTAAAGGATAGATCAGGAAGGGTACGATGCTCACTGTAGCATCGAGCATCAGCGGGTTTTTGCGTCTTTCGATGCCCCTGGCGCGCTGGGCATCGGATATTTCAGCGGCCTGAAAGAGAATTACCGGCAGAAACCGAACCACCAGGCCCACCATGGTGGCTGCCATCTTTTCGTTTACCAGGGGGAGCGGCTTCAGATACCAGACCAGGGCGGCCCGGATATCGGCCGTCCGGGTGGTGGCCATCAGCAGCAGCCCCATGAGCACCACCAGCAACAGGCGCCAGCACACCATCATGGCCTCTCCGGCCAAGTCCGCGGAGATGGTGGGGATCCAGTCGCCAGTAAACGTGACTGTTCGAACACCGAAAACAAAGAAGAGAAAAAAAAGAAAATACCGGATTTCACGAATCATCCGGCTGATGCGCAAGCCGGCAGCGCGGAGGAAAAGCATCATCACGGTGGTGAACAACACCAAAAAAGTCAGGTTCCCCCAGAGGCTGATCACGCTGAGCCCCATGAGCAGGGCCTGCTTGGTTCTGGGATCCAGCCGATGGAGCAGCGATTGGCCGGGCTGGAAGCCGATGGCGGTCAGTTCACCCATGGCCGTATTCCTCTGCCCATTTGCACGGAGCATGGCGGCCGGATTCCGTAGCGTTCGATTCCGCTCATCACCTCGGCCGGAATGCCGTCGTTTACCACGCACCCCTTTGCCATGACCACCAGCCGCTGGGCATGGGCGACAACCTTTTCCAGGTCGTGGGTGGTGATAATAATGGTATGGCCGTTTTTGTGAAGGTCGAGAATCTGATTGAGTACCAGGCAGGTGGCCGGATAGTCAAGATTGGAAAACGGCTCGTCCATCAGCAGCACACGGGGGGCCATAGCCAGCACCCCGGCGATGGCCAGGCGACGTTTTTCACCACCGGAAAGATGGTGGGGCCTTTTATTTTCAAACCCGGAGAGATCGACAGCCGCCAACGCCTGGGTTACCCGCTGGTTGATCTGCTGCCGCTCAAGCGCCAGGTTTTCCGGACCAAATGCCGCGTCATCGTATACGGTCTCGCCGACAATCTGGCTGTCGGCATCCTGAAACACCATCCCCACCTGTTGCCGAGCGGCCAAAGGATCCTTTTTCACCGACTTGCCGCAAACGGTTACCGACCCGGATTCGGGAAAAAGCAGCCCGTTAAGGTGGCGCAGCAGCGTGGTTTTGCCCGAACCATTGGCACCGGCGATTACCGTGAACTCTCCCTCGTTGAAGGTGAGGGTGACATCGTTGAGCCCTTGTGTGCCGTCGGCAAAACGATGAAAAAGGTGGGAGGTTTGAATGATGGTCACGGTCTTATCCTGCAGCCCGCACGGCACCGAAAGTACCATCGATCATGGGCCTAAGGGCCTTGGCGATGGGAATGGCGGCGGCAATTTTCAGAGCATCGCCAATCAGAAAGGGAAACATGCCTACGCCCAAGGCCTTGGAAAGGCTCATCCCGGTGACCACCTTGAGCCATGAGACACCGAAAGCGTATATAATCAGGGTGCCGGCAACCATGGCCAGCACATCAGCGGCCACACGCCCCCGGCCTTTTTCGGAAACGATGCCGATCAGGTAAGCTGCAGCGGCAAACCCCAGCAGGTATCCGCCGGTGGGCCCCACGAATTTTCCAATGCCTCCGGTACCGCCGGCAAAAACCGGCAGTCCCACGGCGCCGGCAAGCAGATAAACCCCTACGCTGATCACTCCCCACCGTCCGCCCAAAAGCAGCCCGGCCAGCATAATGAACAGGTTTTGCAGGACAATGGGCACCGGGCCGATGGGGATGGCGATGTAGGCCCCCGCGGCTGTCAGGGCGGCCATGAGAGCCGCATACACCATCCGTCTCAATTGTTGTGCCGATGCATCCATAAGTTTTTTTCTCCTTATCAGGATTTCTTTTTAACTATATTCGGGATGAAGACCCGCTTAATCCAAGGTTGCGAATTAATGTAAAATGTCCATTCAGAAATGGTAGGTTGTGGTTCAGGCCAAGGCCGCAGCGTTTTTGCAACCGCAGGCGTAGCGGCGCTACGTCGAGGATTGCGAGAACGGGAGAACGCCAGCCTGGGCCGCAAGATGCCATTTCTGGATGGATATATCGATTATTGGTGAAAGCAGTCACCGTACATCACGGTTTGACGGGTCCCATCGGCCAGCCGCAGAATCAGGCCGCCGTAGGAATCCACATCCACGGCAGTTCCCTCAACCATGTCCTTTCCGGTAAAGACGCGGACCTGCCGGCCAAGGGTCACATTGCGTGACTTCCATTCCTCGATCACGGCAAGAGGATCGAACGTTAAGATCCGCTTTTCAAAAACGTCCAGGAAGGCCACCAGGATCTCCCTGCGAGGCACGGGTCGACCAAGCAGCGCTTTAAGGGAGATGGCAATGGGTTCTTCGGTTTCCGGGGCGTTGTTGACATTGAGGCCAATACCGATGTTCATGTGGGCCACCTGATCCCCTTCGGCCTCCATCTGGGACAAGACACCGCAGATCTTATGTCTGTTCACCAGGATGTCGTTGGGCCACTTCAAACGGGCATCCACCTGGTACAATGACCGCAGGAGACTGGCCACATCAATGGCCGCCGCAAGATTCACCAGACCGGCCAGAATCATGGGGATCTCCGGCCGAACGACGACCGTGAAATAAAGGCCGCCATCGGCAGACAGCCAAATCCGCTTCATGCGCCCCCGGCCGCTGGTCTGACGCTGGGCCACCACCACGGTAAAGTCCGGGCAGCCCTTTCGCGCCAGAGCCATGGCTTCATCCATGGTGGATGCCGTCTCCTGAAAATAATGGATGCGGTCTTGCCAAACATCGAATTCCCACGGCATAAGGCTGTCCGGATCACGGGTCATACGATAGCCTTTGGGAGAAGAGACAATGGGAATGCCGGACTGGACGAGCCCCTTGATATGTTTCCAGATGGAGACCCTGCTGATCCCCAATTCGGCGCTGAGCGTTTCACCGGAAACCACTGTGTCGGCCTGATTCAAGATTTTGAAAATTTTCTGCTTGGGATCCATTTGGTTAACCTTTCAAGAAAGAAATGGTTAACCAAATTCAAGGCAAAATGTCAACACCGGAATGGAGAAGTCAGGGAATGGAATTGAAGCACATCAGTTGGAAAACAGGTTGGAAAGTCTTTGCATTTCTGCCTCGGCATCGTTGATCAGTTCATCGAAGATGCCCTGAAGTGGCAGAATTTTATCCGCCAGGCCCACGCTCTGGCCGGCCATGAGAGACCCTTTTTTCATATCGCCGTCAACAACGGCATCTCGCAGCGCCCCCATCCAGAAGCGTTCCACCTCGTACTGGGCCTCCATACGATCAATGGTGTTTTCTTCGAGTTTTCTAATAAGGTTCAACTGCAGTTTCCCAAATTCATCCGTACCCACATTTTTCAACGCCCTTACGGGAATCACGGGAAGTCGGCTGTCAAACTTGGGAGTGGCCACAGCATCCCGGGCTTTGGCCCGCCTGAAGGTCTCTTTGAAACTGGGATGCACCGCGCACTCTTCCGACATGACGAACCGGGTGCCCATCTGGATGCCGGCAGCCCCCATCATCAGCAGGTGGGCCATCATCCGGCCGGTGGCAATTCCACCGGCGACAAAAACAGGCACCGTATCCACGTTGAAAAGGATCTGTTGGATCAGCACTGTCAGTGATACCGGCCCGATGTGACCACCCGCTTCGGATCCCTCCAGGATCAGTGCATCGGTACCCATCTTTATCAGCTTTAAGGCCAGCTGCTCGGTAGGCGCAAAACATATCACCCGTGCGCCGCTGTCCTTGGCGCGCTGAATTTCATTCTCTTTCGGTATAGAACCGGCAAATACCACCACATGGCATTCCATCTCACACAACAAATCCAGCTGCGCCTGATAGGCCGGAGCAATGGTGATCAGGTTTACGCCAAAGGGGTTGTCCGAAAGCGACCGGGTCTCTTCGATCTGTGCACGAAGCACATCGACGGGAGCATTGCCTCCGGCCAACAGGCCAAAGCCTCCGCAGCGCCCCATATGGCTCACGAGCTTGGGATCGCTCACCCATGTCATGGCACCGCACATAATCGGTATATCGCAACCTAAAAATTGCCGGCCTATTTCAAAGAATCGGTCAAGAAGCATCCTCTTCCTCCGGTGATTTCATTGGCGCCTGGATCGTGGCAAATACGATTTGTTGAAATTGGATGGTGCGGTCTACCAACGCATCAAGATGGCGCCATAGGTGAGGCCGGCGCCGAAGGAATCCAGCAGAATCAACTGTCCTTTTTGAATTCGGCCATCCCTCACCGCTTCGTCCAGCGCCGTGGGGATGGTGGCCGCAGACGTATTACCGTAGCGGTCCACATTCACTACCACTTTTTTCATGGGACAGTTGAGCCGTTTGGCCACGGCCTCGATGATCCGGTAGTTGGCCTGGTGGGGAATGAACCAGTCGATATCATCAATGGTGAACCCGTTGCTTTCCAGAGCCCGGTTGGCAAATTCGGCAAGGGTGCGGACGGCTACTTTGAAGATCTCTTTGCCGGTCATCCGCATTTTATGCAGATTCTGGGAAAAGCGGCCGGGAGTAACCTCCATGCTGGACCCGCCGGCGGGAATATAGAACAGTTCCCACAGATTGCCGTCAGACAGCAGATGGCTGGACAGGATGCGCGCCGATGCATGGGGGTCGGTACGTTCCACGACAGCGGCACCGGCGCCGTCACCGAACAGGATGCAGGACCCCCGGTCCTGCCAGTTGATGAACGGATTGAGCACCTCGGCGCCAACCACCAGCGCCGTCCGGGTCTGGCCGGATTGGATGAACTTATCCGCCGTGGCCAGTCCATAAACAAACCCGGAGCAGGCGGCATTGATATCCATAGCCCAGGCCTGGGGGGCATCGATCTTATGCTGAAGCCAGCAGGCGGTGGAAGGAATCAGGGTGTCCGGCGTACAGGTGGCATAGATGATCTGATCGATGTCACCGGGCGTTCGATCGGCCATGTCAAGCGCCTTTCTGGCCGCCGCCACGCCAAGGGATGAATTGTGTTCGTCGGGGTTCTCCAGATTGGAAAACCGCCGTTCACGAATGCCTGTGCGATCACGGATCCACCGGTCGTTGGTGGAAATATTGTCCTTTTCCAACCGATCGACGATTTCATCGTTGGTCACCCGATTTTCAGGGAATGCACATCCGGTTCCGATAATCGTGGCAGCATATCTCATGGATCGTTAGCGCCTCCAGGCACAAAAATGAACATGCAAGTAATTTAAACCAATGGTATTGTCAATGTTTTTATGAAAGGATCCGCACCCTGATGGATTGGATGTTAATTGTTTACAATGCTTTCAGCAACCTGTCGTGGATATTGTCAAACCCCCCGTTGGACATAATCAGGATCACATCGCCGCTGATCGATGATCCGGCCAGATCATTAATGATAGATTCCGTGTCATCGAAATAGGCCGCATCCTTACCTCTTTGTTTCAGATCTGCAACGAGCTGTTCGCTGGAAAACCGTTCACCTTCGGGAACTTTTTTAAGCAAAGGCGGCTTTCGGATGCAAATTCGATCCGCCGGATCGAATACGGTTGCGTAATCTTGCTGAAACACCTTGCGCATGCTCGAATTGGTTCGCGGCTCGAAAATAGCAACGACCCGGTTTTTTGAAAAATGGGATTTCACTGCCCTGAGCGTCTCCTTTACGGCGGTGGGATGATGAGCAAAATCGTCCATGACAATGACGCCCCGTTTCTCACCGCGGATCTCCTGGCGCCGCCTTACACCGGCAAAACGCGCCAGTGCCTCGGCGATGTCCTCGGCTGTCACGCCCGAGTAATCCGCAACCGCAACGGCAGCCAGAGTGTTTTTCAGATTGTGCACACCGATCATCCGAGTCCGGAACATACCGAAATCGGCTCCGTTCTTGGAGATATTGAAACGGGTGACGGGCGGTTCGATGAAAACTTCACCAAGCCGCCAGGTGGAATCCGCTTTCATGCCGTAGGACAGCCGTTTACACGATCCCAGTCTCACCAGATCGGTCACATTGGGATCATCGTCCACGCTGACCAGAAGCGAATCCGGGTTGATTTTCGAGATGAACCGCCCAAAAGCGTCTCGGACATGGCCCAGATCCCGATAAATATCGGCATGGTCGAATTCCACACTGGTCAAGATGGCGGCATCCGGGGTATAGTGGAGAAACTTGGGGCCTTTGTCGAAAAAAGCAGTATCGTATTCATCCGCCTCAATGACAATGCAATCTCCAGTTCCGGTTCGGTAGTTGCTCGTGAAATTGGGCAGGATGCCGCCGATGATAAAAGAGGGGTCCCGACCAGCGGAAAAAAGGATCCAGGCGAGCATGGCCGCCGTGGTCGTTTTCCCGTGGGTTCCTGCCACCAGCACCTGACGCTTGCCGGCGGCGGCAAACCGGTTGACCGCCTGGGGCATGGAGCAATAACAAAGTCCCATCTCCCCGGTGGCGACGACTTCCGCATTGTCCCGCGAGACGGCGTTGCCAACCACCACAAGATCCGGCTGGTGGGTTAGGTGGGACCTGTCAAACCCGGCCATGATTGGAATGCCCTTTTCTTCAAGGAAGCGGCTCATGGGCGGGTAGATATTGTTGTCTGAACCGGTGACATGGTACCCCATGTCTTTGAGCATGCAGGCAAGGGCACCCATGGCCGTTCCGCAAACGGCAATCAGGTGAACAGTTTCCACTTGTTCCGGGATTCGGTTGTTTTCCGGCAGAATCATGGGTTCAAGGGTTCTGGGTTCAAAGGTTCTGGGTTCACCGAAAACCTCAGCCAAGGTGACCATTAACGGTAAACGCTGAACTGGTAAACGGTTACATGCCGGAGGCACTCGCGCTGCGATTCGCGGTTTCATCAGGAACTTGGTAGCCTGCGCGCAAGGTCAAAGCAAACCCAGAACGGTGAATGCTGAACCTGTGAACGCTGAACCTGTGAACGCTTATGTAAACGATTTGTCATCGAATCACAAGCTGTTCATCACCACACGCACAACGGTGACGGTTGAGCCAATCAATAGTATATTTGCGTTGGTGACAACTACCATTCGGAGAGAACACTTATGAGCATAGAATCAGCCACTCACGTGTTGACTGAGATTATTCAAGGCAATGGGAGAATAACCGTTCTCACCGGTGCAGGCATATCGGCTGAAAGCGGCATTCCCACCTTCAGGGGATCGGAAGGATTTTGGACCATCGGTTCCAAAGAATATCATCCTCAGGAGATGGCGACGTTCGGCATGTTCAGCAGGGATCCGCAATCGGTCTGGGTCTGGTACCTGTATCGGATGGGCCTGTGTAAAAAAGCCCGACCCAACACCGGTCACCGGGCCCTGGCATCGATGGAATCCCATCTGGAGGACCGGTTTACGCTGATCACCCAGAACGTAGACAACCTGCACATCCTCGCCGGAAACAGCCTTTCGCGGACCCTTCAGATTCATGGCAATATTTTCCAGGCCCGCTGTGCATCGGCCTGCACGGATGAAATCATTCCCCTGCCTGACGGCCTGTTCCCAAAGGCAAAAGGGGACGTGTTGACCGAAAGAGAGCGTCAGTATCTGAAATGCCCGGCCTGTGGCAACTGGCTTCGACCGCATGTACTCTGGTTCGACGAAACCTATAACGAACGCCATTACCGCTTTAACAGCGCGATAGAGACGGCGAAGCGGACCCGCCTACTGATCACCGTGGGTACCGCCGGGGCCACCACTTTACCCAACCATATAGTCAATCTGGTGTACGGCAATGGCGGTCTGTTGATTGACATCAACGTCGCCGACAATCCTTTTGCCAGCCTGGCCATGCAGTCGGACCAGGGAATCTTTATCAAGCACACCAGCAGCGATGCCTTGGTCGCGCTGGCCCATGCTGTTGCGGCAATTCATTCTAATCTTTAATGATATCCATTATTTGATTTGACACCTGGTGGATGCATGGGCTAATATATTTTTTCCGATGCCCTTATATCGGGCGACAATTATCTTTTCCCCAATCACCGGCCTAATCCCCGGTAAGACCATTAGTTATGAAAACAGACACCTGCGATGCCACCGCCCCCATTGACCAGTTGAAGGCCATTTCATCCTGGGTTTCTTCCGTACAGGATTTGGACAAGCTCCTTCAACTGATCATCGAATCGGCCACCAGTGTCGTGCGTGCAGAAGCCGCCTCACTGCTTCTGCTGGACCCCAAGACCGATACACTTTATTTCAAGGTGGCCACCGGCGCAAAAGGCGAGGAGGTGAAAGAATTCAGGGTGAAGATGGGCCAGGGGATTGCCGGTCACGTGGCCAAAACCGGTCAGCCCATGCTCATCGCCGATGCCCAAAAAGACAACCGGTGGATGCGAGAAATCAGCGACAGCATTGACTACGAAACCCGTTCAATGGCCTGTGTCCCCTTAACAATCGACAGCAGCACCATCGGCGTGGTCCAGGTCATCAACAAAAGGGACAACACCCAGTTTACCCAGGCGGACATGGAGGTGCTCGAAGAGTTTTCCAGCCTCGCCGCCCTTGCCATCGGCAGTGCCCAAAGCCTTGAACAGGTTCGCCAGGAAAATCTGGACCTGAAGAAGGAGCTGGGCGAAAAGCACCAGATTATCGGGAAAAGCATTATCCTGAAAAAAGTGCTGGAAGACGCTCAGAAGCTCTCCCGCACCAAAACTACCGCTCTGATACTAGGCGAAAGCGGCACGGGAAAAGAATTGCTGGCGCGCCTGATCCACCGTGAAAGTCCCCGCAAAGACAAGCCAATGGTGGTACTGAACTGTGCGGCCCTGCCCGAAACCCTGCTGGAATCGGAACTGTTCGGCTATGAAAAAGGGTCTTTTACCGGTGCGGTAGGCCGCAAAATCGGTAAATTTGAAACGGCTCACGAAGGCACCATCTTTTTGGATGAAATCGGAGAAATGGATCCGGGCATGCAGGCCAAACTCCTCCGTGTGCTTCAGGAAAGCGTCTTTTACCGAGTGGGCGGTAATACACCCATCACCGTAGATGTGCGGGTACTGTCTGCCACCAATAAGGATCTGAAGAAAGAGGTGGAAGGAAGAAAATTCCGGGAGGATCTGTTTTACCGGTTGAACGTGGTCCAACTCAATATGCCGCCACTGAGAGAGCGCCTCGAAGACGTCGCCCTCCTGACAGAGCATTTTCTTGATGTGTTTAAAAAGGAAACCGGCCTATCAGGCCTGACCATCTCTGAAGCAGCCATGGACAAAATGGTCCACTACAACTGGCCCGGTAACATCCGCGAGTTGAGGAACGCCATCGAACGCGCAGTGGTCATGGGGGACGGAAAAACAATCATGCCTGAAGATCTTCCCATCACCGCGTCCCTGCCGAAATTCACCGGCCTGAAGGTCGGACTCACCCTTGACGAAGCCCTCAATGAATTCAAAAAGGAATTTCGGGATCTTGCCTGATCCTGCCTTTTTTTCATACTAATTCAAGACTTTCCAAAAACTGCCGATAGCCAGACTGCGCCTGATACATTGCCCAGGCGCAAAAACAAAATGGCATTATATTTGCTTGTTATTTCTTGAAATTGACCCTGAGCAGGCGACTGTATCCCGGAGGAATTATCATGACTGCCATTGAAATGAACACCAGCACCGTCAGAAAGTTTAAGAAATCAATTGAACCCGGTGGGTTTTACAGCGTGGAGTTCGCTGTAGACAAACCGCATCCGCTCTATCAGTTCAAGATATGGCGAAGCGAATCCAGCCCCATGTTCGTTGTGGTCAAGGAAAACTCTGCCGTTCTTCCCAAACTCAAGGCTGGCAGCGTTCTGAATATGACATACTACAGCAGCGACACCCAATGCCCAAAAAAGCAGATCGAAACCCGGATCGGGCACATAAACAGCGAACGGGAAGGCCGTTTCGAGGGGCATTGTACTATTGCTCTGGTTCCGGTTAACAACGCAACCCTTCAGAATTAATGTCTTTACAGGCCTGATCAATGATGGTGACGATGAAGAAAAAGCTGACCCTGTTGATTTTTGATGCCATGGGTACCCCTGTCAGGCAGACAACCATTCCGAGAATGCTGCTTCCGATGACCGTCCTGTTATTTATGGGTGCAGCAATCGCCCTGTACTTGGGCATTTCAGACTATTTTCGCTTGAAAACCGAAACGATGGGTGTCCACAGCCTTCGTTCAACCCTGCAGGCGCAAGAAGAACGGGTTGTTCAGCAACAGGATCAAATCGTTGCCTTTGCCCAAAAAATTGATGCGTTAAAGACCCAGTTGGCCAAGCTCCACAGCTTCGAACAAAAAATCCGGATTATTGCCAATCTTGAAGCCAGCAATGATGGGTCGAGCATGTTTGGTGTGGGCGGTTCTGATCCAGAGGACCTGGATCCTGCTACGATGATAGAACAGGATTACCTGGAACTTGTCAGGGGCATGCACGCTGAAATCAATGAAATCGATCAGGCCTCCCATAACCAGCACAATTCATTTTCATCGATCTTCAGCCAACTGAAAGGGAAACGAAACCTGTTGGCTGCCACCCCGTCCATCCGCCCGATAAAAGGTTGGATATCATCGAGTTTCGGATACCGGGAGTCTCCCTTTACCGGCCGCCGGGAATTTCATCGCGGCCTTGACATCGCGACCCATGCAGGCTCGCCGATCATCTCGCCGGCGGACGGTATTGTAACCTTTGCCGGCAGAAAAGGACTGATGGGCAAGATGGTGACCATTGAACACGGCTTCGGAATGGTGACCCGGTACGGTCATGTCCAGAAAACACTCAAGAAAAAAGGTGACCGCGTTAAACGGGGTGAGACCATCGCCCTGGTGGGCAATACAGGTCGAAGTACCGGCCCGCACCTTCACTACGAAGTCCGCTTGAATGGGGTGGCCGTCAATCCCATGAATTATTTCTTGAATTGACGCTCGAAGCAGCTTGCACAAAAACAGACAGCATTTTAATCGGGCAATACAAAAAGTCACAGGAGAAACTGACACCACAACGCCATAGATAAAAAAAAGAAAGCTCGAAAAATGAAAAAGACAGTTTTCTTGATATTATCAGCGATGGCAATCTTATTATCTGGCTGCACCGGTTCCAGTTATGGTTTGTTCAGAACCACCGGCACCGGCAATGCACTGGTCAATACAGACACACCAACCCCGTTAAAAGGCGATAATGATCGCGGGGTCTGCCTGTCTATTTCCCCCAGATCATCACTGGACATCGATGTAGATTGCATTCTCGATTATGTCCAGGGAGAATCTACCTTCGGTCCGGAAAACAAGCGGCGTGACTTTCTGAATCCATGGATCTGCTGGAATTTTTCCTTTTAACCAGCTTAGCCACTAATAAATCCCTTGCCGGACAGGGCACCGGCAAGGGATTTTTGTTTGAATGCCCTTTTTCTACAGTTGGGCAAGCACTGTTTCAGCAGCAGACAGGGTTTGTTCGATGGCCTCGTCATCGTGGGCAGCAGACAGAAAAAACGCCTCAAACTGCGATGGTGCCAGATAAATGCCGTTTTCCAGCATCCCTTTGTAGTATGACGAGAATCGCCCAAGATTGGATGCAGGAAACGGAGATATCGGCCTTTTCGGCCAGCGATTTCAACCCGGTGATCAGCCTTTCAGCCTGCGCGTCCAGGCTTTCGTAGAAGCCTGGTGTTTTCAATTGCTTCAGCGTCGCTATGCCCGCGGCCATGGCTAAAGGGTTTCCAGACAGGGTACCGGCCTGGTAAACAGGTCCCTTGGGAGCGATGTGTTCCATAATTTCGTGCCGGCCGCCATATGCGCCCACCGGCAGGCCGCCGCCGATAATCTTGCCGAAGCAGGACAGGTCCGGGGCAATACCGTAACGCTCCTGGGCCCCGCCAAAAGCGACCCTGAAACCGGTCATGACCTCATCGAAGATGAGTAAGGCCCCGCATTTTTCTGTCGTTTCACGAAGGGTTTCAAGAAACTGGTCACCCGGCGGCACCAACCCCATGTTTCCGGCCACCGGCTCCACAATGATGCAGGCAACCTGATCCCCCTTTTCCGCCATCACCTTTTGAACCGTATCGATGTCATTATAGGGAAGCGACAGGGTATGCTCGACAAATGTGGCGGGGACCCCTGGACTGCCGGGAATTTGCAGTGTCGCGACGCCGGAGCCTGCTTCCACCAGCAGAGAATCGGCATGCCCGTGGTAACAGCCGTCAAATTTGATGATCTTATCCCGACTGGTATAACCCCGCGCCAGCCGGATGGCGCTCATGGTGGCTTCAGTTCCCGAATTAACCATTCGCACCATATTCACGGAGGGTACGGCATCGACAATCAGATCTGCCAGTTCGATTTCCAGTTCGGTGGGCGCCCCATAACTGGTTCCCTGCTCCAGGACGGACGAAATGGCATCGATCACCGCCGGGTACCGGTGACCTAAAATCATCGGGCCCCATGATCCGATATAATCGATATACGAGTTGCCATCGGCGTCAATCAGCCGGCAAGTTCCTGTGCCCGTTTGTACAGTGCAGTGGATCTCTCCTTGTTCATTGCTTTACATCCTTTCTGATTGAGCAGAATAAAACCTGTTGACTTTTAGGTTGCTGGATGCGGAAACTACCAAACATGAACAGGCAGGTCAAGCCGGACAGACACTGAGGACAGAAGACAGAGGACAGCGCAGCCGCCAGCAGTTTGCCGGTTTGATCGGAAATGAAACCATATTCCCGGAACGCTGGGCTATGGTCTTGATTAAAAATTGAACATCGAACATCGAACATTGAATGATGAGGTCGCTACGCTCACCGATTTATGAAATGGATAGAATACCTTATTCGACGTTCGACGTTGGATGTTCGATGTTGGGCGTTCAGCTATTTAATTACGGGTATTGAAGTTTGATGAACTCGAAAAAAGTCTCCAGTTGTGTCATTCCCGCGCAGACGGGGCACGCAGTGAAGCTTTAGCGCTATCTATAAGCATTGGATAATACTGGATCCCCGCCTACGCGGGGATGACAATAAAGGGGAAATTTCAACTTTTGACGAGATCATCAAGTTTCATACAAGAGGGAGGACTGAGGTCGGAGGGTTGTTTGCGGGAGGCAAATATAAGCTCCCAATTTCCTATCAGCTATAAGCTATGAGCTGTGAGCTATAAGCTAATCCAATCAGCCCAACGAACTCAACAAACCCAACAAACTTATTCTACGACCGATGAAACATAGCCATTCCGTCGACAAACTGGCCAAATTGCTCGCTTACATTCTTGGCAGGCAACCTGATGAATTCGGCCTGCTTCCCAACGATAGCGGCTACGTGAAAATCAAGGATCTGATGAAGGCGCTGGGTGAAGAACCCGGTTGGCGCCATGTTCGGTTGAATCAGATTCGTGAAGTGATCTATACAACCCGTTCACCACCGGTTGAAATGGAAAACAACCTGATCCGCGCCGTGGATCGATCCCGTCTTTTTCCGCCGGAGATTCCAGATACCTTCCCAAAGCTGCTTTATTACCCGGTTCGCCGGCGGGCCTACCCTGTCGTACTGGAAAAAGGCCTGTCATCTGCTACTTCCGGTTATCGGATCATCCTGGCTGGCGAGATAGCTCTAGCCCAACGACTTGGCCGGCGGATCGATCCATCCCCCGTAATCCTGACAGTAAACTCGGACAGCGCCCGGAAAACTGGTGCCACGGTATGGCGTTTTGGCAAGCAATTATTCCTGTCTGATTGTTTGCCTCTTGGCAGTTTCAGCGGACCACCTCTGCCTAAAAATCGGCCGGAACCGAAAAAGGCGGAGGTTCCCGAACCGCAAGGTGCCCCCAAAACACCGGGAAGCTTCCTTCTGGACCTCTCCATCGATCCGGTATCCAAGGAGCGCTCCAAAAGAGGGCCCCGGAAGCACAAAAATAAATGGAAACGGGATCGAACTCGAATAAGCCGGAACAAAACCAAAGGATGGCCGGATGCGTAGAGGTCCGTCTATTCTTTGGCCCAAACGGCAAAAAACGCATTGACATCCACTATCATGGCTGTTATTAGACGCCCTTGTTTTGGCAGCACAAAGGGCCGTTAGCTCAACTAGGCAGAGCACCTGACTCTTAATCAGTAGGTTGAAGGTTCGATTCCTTCACGGCCCACCAATGAATTTTCCAAGGGACGGTAACGCCGCCCCTTTTTTTATGGTGTAAAGACCACCGATGGAAGCCTATGTGATTTGCACTAAGCGCTTGACAGTTTTTTTCAGTTGGTGATATTTATACTGTTTTTGTTGATTCCTTTGGAATCACGCATCCTTGCTCCGGCCCGGAGTCGGGGCTAATTAAGGATCGTGAACTTTATAAATTGAACAAAATTACTTGTCTTTCCGTCCGTCTTCCGCGTTGCATCAACGGCCACAGACAACCAGTCTGCAACCGTTGATGCGCCTTGAATACGAACTGAAATCCTTCGCAATTTTTGCTCAATCTATTTCGTTCCCAATCCTAAGCCACAAGGAGGTTTTATGAAGCGGTACGAAACGATCGTTATTATTGACCCCGACCTGTCAAAGGAGGCCGAAACGCCGATCTTCGAGCGGGTGAACGACCTGATTCCCCAGTACAAGGGATTTCTAATCGAAACGGATGACTGGGGTACAAAGAAACTGGCCTACGACATCAAGAAAAAAAACCGGGGACACTATGTAAGACTCGATTTTTGTGGTGACGGGGCATTGATTCAGGAAATGGAACGGTTGTTCAGAATTGACGACAAAGTCATGAAGTTTATGACGGTTCTGCTTGATGAAAATGCCGATCTCGATGCCATCAAAGCTGATCTGGCTGAGAAAGCGGCAGCGAAGGAGCAGGCTGAAGCCGAAAAGGCTGATGAACCCGTTGAAACCGAAGCACCAACCGAGAACAGCGAACCCACCGAAGAAAAGGAAGGGGAGTAACATATGGCCTTTTCAAAACCCCGCCCCAGACGAAAGAAAAGAAGAATTTTTCACCGGCGAAAAGTCTGCCGGTTCTGTGCAGACCAGAGCCTTGTCATTGATTACAAGGATCCCAAAGCGCTGAAGTATTTCACCACCGAACGGGGAAAAATCATTCCGCGGAGAATCTCGGGCGCCTGCGCCAAGCACCAGCGGGCCCTGACCCATGCAATCAAGCGCGCGAGAACCATTGCCCTGCTACCGTACGTAGGAACCTTTGACCTGTAGTCTGTCAGGCTCAACCGGCGGGACAAGAACGCCTATTTTCAGGAGAAGCGGATGGCGCCGTTGCCATTTCAAAGTGGATTATCGAAAGATATCGCTACCGGCGTAACGGCCACCCTCGTCATCTTTGCCGTATCGGTCTTTATGCCGGTGGTAGGCTTCCTCTTCTCCATGTTCATTCCCCTGCCCGTTCTTTTTTACCGGGCCAAACTGGGCAGACGCCGCGGCATGATTGTCCCGCTGGTGGCCATCGCAGTGATGGGCCTTGTTTTTGGTGGCTTAACGATGGACATTCTCTTCTTTTCGGGGCTCATGCTCCTGGGTTTTGCCATGAGCGAGATGTTCGAAAAAGAGTTGTCCGTGGAGATGACCGTCGTGGGCGCCTGCAGCATTGTCGTGGGCGCCGGTCTGATCGGCATCCTGCTGTATAGCATTGCCGCCAACACGGGGATATACGCCCTGGTTTCAGCTTACGTGGCGACAAACCTGGAGTTGTCCCTTGACCTGTATAAAGGTATTGGCATTCCACAGGAGACCATTGACACCATTTCCGGCTCCCTTGACCAGATTCAATACGTGCTGGTGCGGATACTGCCTTCACTGGTGGCTGCGTCCATCCTGTTTGTGGCGTGGACAAATTTGATTGCCGCACGGCCGATCATGGAGCGCCGCGGCCTTTATTTCCCGGATTTCGGCCGCCTCAACCGCTGGCGGGCACCCGAACCACTGATCTGGGGTGTCATCGGTTGCGGCCTGATCCTGCTCATTCCCGCAACGGAAATCCGGCTGATCGGCGTCAACGGCCTGTTGGTGTTGCTGACCATCTATTTCATCCAGGGCATCGCCATTGTTTCGTTTTTCTTTGAAAAAAAGAAACTGCCGCGGGCCATCCGGGTGGTCCTGTATATGATGATCGCTTTCCAACAACTATTCCTGCTGGTAATCATCTGCATCGGACTTTTTGACATGTGGATCAATTTTCGAAAAATTGACACCAATAAGCGTGAACCGGACCTGCCGTCGTAAAATCCAGGCAGGCTTTTTTTGGAGGATAATTATGAAAGTAATTTTGAAGGAAACCATCAGTTCGTTAGGCATTATCGGAAGCGAAGTCAAAGTGGCGGACGGGTATGCACGGAACTATCTGCTCCCCCAGGGCAAAGCCGTTCCGGCCACCCCTCAGCAACGCAAGATACTTGAGCAGGAGAAGGCCAAGTTCGAACTGCAGATTGCAAAAGAAAAAGAGTTTGCCCAGGAGATGGCCAACCGTCTTGAAGCTGTTATGGTAACCATTGCATCGAAGGTTCACGAGAAAGAAAAGCTTTACGGTTCCGTGACCATTCGTGACATCATTGACGCCCTGAAGAAACAGGATGTCGAGGTGGAAAAACGGATGGTGCTGCTCAATGAACCGATTAAAACCATCGGGACCTTCAAGGTTCCCATCCGCGTATACCAAGGCATCGAACCGGAAATCACCGTGGAAATCATCCCCGAGGAAGCGTGATTCCAAACAGATAGCCGGGAGTCATCAAGCCAACGCGGCAAAAGGCTCCCGGTAATTAAGCTAACTCGGATAAACCGGAAATAACAAACTACTGTTATTTGGTTTTTGGTTATTGTGATTTATTATCTAAGTATCTTTGATGCACTCGTAAAAAGTCCCGTTTCAGACGGACTCGTAAAAAGTCCGAGATCAAGGCTTGCGAATCTCGAGGAATGAGGCGTACTTATGGTACGCCGCAGTGACGAGGGATGAAGCGTAACGCAGATATCGGACTTTTTACGAATCCGTCATCTTTTATTCTCAGCCCAAAGCCTTCGACACGTTCAAAATTCAGGTGTTACTGTATGCCCGATACCCTGCATTCGGCACCCAAAGACTCCGCATTCCATAAACTTCCGCCCCAACGCATCGAGGCGGAGGAATCGATCCTCAGCGCCATCCTGATCGACAACAGCACGCTCATCGACATTCTCGAGATCCTGTCTGGTGACGATTTCTATAAAACCGCCCATAAAATCATCTTTTCCGCTATCGAGACGCTCTATGCCAAGAGTGAACCGGTGGATCTGGTGACCTTGAGCAATATGCTAAGGGAAAAGGACGCGTTGGATAAAATCGGTGGCGCCGCTTACCTGGCCCGGCTGGTGGATGCCGTTCCCATGGCGGTCAATGCTCACCACTACGCGCGGATCATTCACGACAAGGCAATCTTAAGACGTCTCATCGAACGTTCCAACACCATCTCCAATCGGTGTTTCGAAGACCGCGGAGAAGTCGAAAGCGTTATTGAGTTTGCCCAGAGCGCCATTTTCGAGCTTTCCGAAGGAAAAACCAAGCAGGCCTTTTTTCCCCTCAACAAAATTATCGAATCCAACATCGACGCGTTAGAGGAGCGGCAGGGCAACCGGGCCCTGGTCACCGGTGTCACTACCGGGTTCTCAAAACTGGACGCCCTCACCTCCGGATTTCAAAACTCCGATTTGATCATTATAGCCGGCCGTCCGGCCATGGGGAAAACGGCCCTTGCCCTGAACATGGCCCGCAATGCCGCCATCGAAGGCGGAGTACCGGTGGCCATCTTCTCCCTTGAAATGTCAAAGGAGCAGCTCTCCATGCGCATGCTGTGCGCCGAGGCCCGTGTGGACTCATCTCGCATCCGCAGCGGTTTTTTGAACCAGGAGGACTGGAACCGGATCACCGATGCCGCCGGCCGACTCACCGAAGCCCCCATCTATATCGATGACTCACCGGACATCTCTACCACGTCCATTCGGACCAAGTCCATGCGCATGAAAATGGACAAGGGCCTGGGATTGATCGTCATCGACTATCTTCAGCTCATGCGGGGCAACACCAATACCGAACGGCGGGATCTTGAAATCTCGGATATCTCCCGTTCCCTGAAAATCCTGGCCAAGGAACTGAACATACCGGTCATCGCGCTTTCCCAGCTCAACCGAAAACTGGAGGAGAGAAGCGACAAACGCCCTCAATTGTCAGACCTGAGGGAGTCCGGCGCTCTGGAGCAGGACGCTGATATAGTGGCCTTCATCTACAGGGACGAAGTGTACAACCGGGATGAAAACAATCCCCACCGAGGCACGGCGGAAATCATTCTGGCAAAACAGCGAAACGGCCCCACCGGTATCGCCCCCATGGCCTTCCTGAAATCCTATACCCGGTTCGAAAACCTGGCCACTGAATGAAAGTGATCTTCGGCAACCTGTTAGGGCTCAAGGCCGGCCAGATCAAGCGTTTGGAAAATCTAAGCCGCCGACGGGTCCTCCCCCAGGCCATCGTCTCCCACGAGCTGTGCCGGAATCTGTGCGCCCTCTCTGCCGAGACCGGGCGTCAGATCGGCCTGCTCATCGACCGCAGCGGAAAGATTGCCCAGGTGCTGGTGGGTGAAGTGGATCGTATTCTTATCCCCGATCTGCGGGAATACCGGCTGGCACCGGACCGGCTGCGGGGGCTCCGGTTCGTCCACACCCATCTGACTGACACGCCCCTCACCCAGGACGACTTGACCGATCTGGCCCTTCTGCGACTGGACCTCATGGCAGTGGTCACTATGACTACCGCCGGTTTACCGGCATTGATCCATTGGGCCCATATTCTTCCGGGAGCAAGCGAATCGACACCCTACCGGATCATGGATCCGATCCCGCCCTTCCGGCCGGAAATCGACTGCATTGGCCTGATCCAGGCTCTGGAAGCCGAATTGTCCAGAAAGAAAGCCGACACCACCGGTCAGTCAGGGTCCGAACGTGCCCTGCTGGTCAGCGTCTTCACCGGTCCCCGAAAAGATGCCATCGATTCACTGGATGAACTGAAGGAACTGGCCCACACTGCCAATATCAGCATTATCGATACGGTTCTGCAGCAACGGAAAAAAGCCAATCCCCGTTTTCTCATGGGAAGCGGCAAACTGGACGAACTGTCCATCATGGCCCTTCACCGGGGCGCCACATTGATCATCTTCGATCAGGAACTCAATCCTTCCCAGATCCGCTCCATCGCCGACCGCACTGAAATTAAAGTGATCGACCGGACGCAACTGATCCTGGACATCTTCGCCCAGCGGGCCCAGTCCCGGGAGGGCAAACTGCAGGTGGAACTGGCCCAGTTGAAATACATCCTTCCCCGACTGGTCACCAAGGACACCGCCATGTCCAGGCTTACGGGTGGCATCGGCGGGCGCGGTCCGGGGGAAACCCGCCTGGAAATCAACCGGAGACGGGCCAGAGACCGCATCCGGGGCCTGGAGCATGCGGTGGCCACCGTTCAGAAAAACCGCCGCCAACAACGAAGCCGACGGAGCAAAAAAGGGCTTCCCATCATCTCCATCATCGGCTACACCAATGCGGGAAAATCAACGCTGCTCAACCAGCTGACCCAGAGTCGGGTGCTGGCCGAGAACAAGCTGTTCGCCACCCTGGACCCATCCAGCCGGCGCCTGCGGTTTCCCCGGGACATCGAAGTGATCATCACCGATACCGTCGGGTTTATACGGGATCTGCCCAAAGAACTGATGGCCGCTTTTAAAGCCACGCTGGAAGAGCTGAAAAATGCCGATCTGCTGATGCATGTAATTGACATCAGTAACCCGCGCCACCCGGACCAGATCCGCTCCGTGGAAACCATCCTCACCGAACTCAATCTGTGCGACATTCCCACCATCCGGGTGCTCAATAAAATGGACCAGGTAGAGCCGGAAACCTGCGATCATCTGATTCGACGCCTCAATGGAATCGCGGTCAGCGCATTGAACCGGTCAACCTTGAAGCCGTTGTCCGAAAAGATGGAAGTCGCCGTGGCACCCCTTTACGGGATCAACCGCTGATCAGGCATAGAACCGTCCAAATTATCCTATAATTCCGTTGACAGAATGCGTTAAATATTTGTAAATGTTCTTTCTTATGGATATGGAGCGGATCAAACGTGTGGGAATCGCTGCTGCCTGCAACGGTGGTAAGATTCTCCAGGAGCATTTCGGCAGACTTCGGTCGGTTCGTAAAAAAGGGGCCATTGATCTGGTCACTGAAGCGGACATCCGATCGGAAGCCGCCATCATTGATACCATCGCCAAGGCCTTTCCCGACCACGCCATCCTGGCTGAAGAGAGTGGGTCACATGCGGGCAACGGCGGCCGCTGGATCATCGACCCGCTGGACGGCACCACCAACTTTGCCCACAACCTGCCGCTGTTCTGTGTCTCCATCGCTTTTGCTGTGAATGACGGCATTTTAGCCGGATTTGTTCTGGCGCCCCTTCTGGGCGAACTGTTCGTGGGGGTCAAGAACCAGGGTGCCCAACTCAACGGGACACCCATTTTCGTATCCCGCACCCGAACGCTTTCCGAAAGCCTGCTGGTCACCGGTTTTCCCTACGATCACCAAACGATATTCGATTCGTTGATGGGGCGTTTCGGCGGATGCCTGGCGGCCACCCAGGGGGTCCGACGACTGGGATCGGCGGCCCTGGATCTATGCTATGTGGCCAGTGGCCGCTTTGACGGCTTCTGGGAACAGCATCTCAAACCTTGGGATACGGCTGCTGGATTTCTGGTAGCCACGGAAGCAGGTGCCCGAACCACGGTTTTTTCGGGTGCATCCTATTCCATTGACCAGGATGAGATCGTGAGCACCAACGGCACCATCCATGATGAACTTCTCAACTTACTGGAGCAATAGGACTTGCCAATGACACCGGAGCAGGAAATGGAATTCTCGATGGATCGGTACTTGGGCTGTTTCGGCAGATATCGGAGAAACGATCCCTTATGCCGCAAACGGTGTGCACTGAACCTGCGTTGCGCCATCGAGCGGGATCAGAATGAACGGTTTGAGGTTTTAGAGGAGCTGGTTTCAGCCAGCGGTATGGTTATGAAAGTCCAGTAAACAACGCGTGCCCCCGGGCACCCCTCACGTTGCTCACCCCTTCGCCTATTCGATGGACTCAGGAAAAATCTTTCCAGGGTTCAACAAGCCCAACGGATCAAAGGCCTGTTTGATCCGCTGCATCAGCGATATCGCTTCACCGCTGATCTCTTTACGCAAATAGGGGGCCTTGGTGATGCCGACCCCGTGTTCCCCGGAGATAGTTCCCCCCAAGACCAGGGTGTAGTCGAAAAGGGCGTCCACGGCACGATTGGCCTTTTCCAGTGCCGTTTGATCGGATTTGTCCAGCATGATGTTAAAATGGATGTTACCGTCACCCGCATGGCCAAAGGCCACCATGGTCAGGCCGGTCTGACGCCTGAGATCGTCGATCTTAGCCACCAGATCAGGCACCCGGCTTCGGGGAACCACGATATCTTCGTTGATCTTGTGCGGAGCCAGCTTGAACAGCGCCGGTGAAATGGCTTTTCTAGCCTGCCACAGCTGTTGCGCCTGTTCTTCGGTTTCAGCCACGGTGACGGAGACGGCGCCGAGATACCGACTCAGATCTTCCAACGCCCGGGCCAATCCATTGATCTCTTTTTGCTTTCCGTCCACCTCCATGATCAGCAGGGCACCAGCGTCCACCGGTAGTCCCACATGCAGATACCCCTCTGCCAAGCGAATGGAGGCATTATCCAAAAATTCGATAGTCCGGGGAACGATATGGCTGCGAATAATTTCAGAAACCGCACGGGCGGCGGCGTTCATGCTGGCAAAGGCCGCCGTCAGGGTCATCACGCTTTCGGGCAGCGGCAACAGCTTTACGGTTGCCTCGGTAATCAGGACCAAGGTGCCTTCGGACCCCACGATGAGCCGGGTGAGATCGTATCCGACCACTCCTTTGGCAGTCCGTACACCGGTCTTAACGATTTCTCCAGTAGGCAGCACCGCTTCAAGCCCCAGCACATAGTCCCGGGTAACGCCATATTTTACGGCCTTTGGGCCACCGGCACACTCGGCCAGGTTCCCGCCGATGGTGGAAAAGCCGGCACTGGAAGGGTCCGGCGGGTAAAACAGTCCGTGGCGTTTCACTTGATTCTGAAATTCAGCGGTAATCACACCGGGCTGAACACGGGCAATGAGATTCTCCTGATCAATCTCAACGATCCGGTTCATCCGGTTGAAGACGACGACAATTCCACCTTTGACGGCAAGGGCGCCGCCGGTCATGCCCGAGCCGCCACCCCGCGGAATCACGGGGGTCCGGAACGCGGCGGCAAGTTTCATGATCTGCGACACCTGCTGTGCCGACGATGGAAATACCACGGCATCGGGAACATGAAGGGTGGCGGTGGCATCGTAGCCGTAACAGACCAGATCTTCCCTGTGGGCAGAAAAATAGGGGGTGCCGACAATACGTTCCAGTTGTTCCAGACAGTCGGGATTGATCTCCATGGATTTTCTTGCCGATTATTCCTGAATCAGACCTTTCCTTTTTCCAACCGTTCGGACAGGAACTCGACATGCTTTTGAAAGGGGCCGTTTTCCTTGACCCCCTTTTCCACTGTCTTCAAGGCGTACAGGGCCGTTGCATGGTACCGGTTGAAGCTTTTTCCGATGGTCTGAAGTGAATGATCAGTGTACTGCCGGGAAAGGTACATGGCCACCTGCCGCGGTCGGACAATGGATTGTCGCCGGGAGCGGGAGGTCAAATCCATCAATCTGACATCGTAATATTTACAGACGAGCCGCTTGATGGAATCCAGCGTGATGCCCTCTCGTGAGGCAACGATGTTTTTTACAACGCTCCGGGCAAGGGACAAATCCACATCCGATCCAAGCAGCGATGCTTTGGCGGCAACCCCGATGAACCCGCTTTTCAGTTGCCTCACATCTTCGGTCAGTTCAGACGCCAGATATTGAAAAACCTCTTCGGGGATGGTGTACCCACTGGACTTGGCCGTTTGTTTAAGTATTCTAAGGCGGGTCTTGTAGTCCGGGGTGTCGATTTTCGAAATCAGGCCGCAACAAAGCCGAGATTTGAGTTTTTCATTGAGTTTGGGGATGTCCGATGGCAGATAGGAGCTGGAGTAGATGATTTTTTTGTCGGCATTCATCAACGACTCCAGCGTATTGGACAACTCCTCCTGAGTGCCGTTTTTACCGCTCAGAAAATGCACGTCCTCCAGCAGCAGTACATCGCAGTTTTGGCGGTACTTTTCTTTGAAGCGATGGATGTTACTGTTCCGGTAGGAATCGGTCATCTCATTCATGAAATCTTCGGCCGTGATATAATAGACGCGCTCCTGGGGGAATGCCTGGAGGATGTGGTGCCCCACGGCCTGTGAGAGGTGGCTTTTTCCCAGACCGGTTTTCGAAAGCAGATAAAGGGCGTTCCGGTTCCCCTGGTTGCGCGCTGCCAGGGACAGGGCGGCAGAATACGCAAAATCACTGTTTTTGCCGACGACGAACTGATCGAAGGTGAAGTCTTTTCTCAGCAGTAGGCCACCATTGGTTGGCAGATCAATGTCCGGCAGTTTCATCTGCCGGTCCTGTGGATCTTCCCTGCGCTCCCCTGCTCGGCTGGCTCCGACGACCAGACGAACCTTGAGCGCCCTTCCCGCCGTACTGGAGACAGTATCTTCGATCATTTGACCATAATGATCGGATATCCGCTTTATCGAAAACTGATTGGGGCAAGCCAGTACGATGGCGTTGTCGTCATTTTCGCAAAATACGATGGGTTCGATCCACATTCGGTAGCTGTGACCAGGGATTTTTTCCTTGAGCAGGGATTTCACTGACGTCCAAATTCGGTTCATTTAAAAAATAAATTCCCTTCATCGGCATTTAAGAACTGCCGCACGGTTTATTGAAGCAACCGATGCTTGGTTTAAAATATGAAGTTTTTGGTTAATTATCTGAGGTTTTCAGAAAGGTAGCCGCAAGAACCGGCGACTGGTGAGTTATCTACGAAATAGGCCGTTCCAAGTCAATACGGAAGATGGCCGGTTAAACAAATAGCTAACACGATTCTCACAAACAATTTTTTTTATATATTTTTCAATGTGTTATTATGGTTCAACCAAGCAACTGCTTCGAAATACAAGGTTTTTCAACCCCGTGATTTATCCATAAGCATTCTAAGCAGATCGGGAGTTATCAACAATGTATAAACAAACTGATAAACTCTGTTTATCTTTGATTATTTCAGATTTTCTTTGATTTACGTTTTTTCACACTTTTATTTCGGCAAAAATTGACGTGATTGCATAAATCACCAGTAATCTTGGAAATGCGCTTATTCATGTAGGTAGAGCGAGCAGATTGTGCCAGTTGTTTTTTGGACAGGCCCTTAGGATTGGTGGAAATGAATTTACAAACCCGGAGCGGCTAAGTATGATAGGTTATTGTATCCAACAACCCTGGACCAACCTGAAAATGATACCGAGCTTACCGCTGGTGGCCATCACCATGGGGGATCCGGTGGGCGTCGGCCCGGAGATCATCCCCAAAGCCCTTTCTGATCCGTGTGTCTTCCGGTGCTGCCGGCCCGTCATTTATGGCGATGCGGGCCGCCTCCAGGCAGGTGCTGCGACAACCGGCGCCCGTCTCCAGACCGAGGAAATGTCGTCAATCAACGATACCCGCGTTGGAAACAATAGTATACCCGTCATCAATCCCGCTGCCATTGATACCGGGGGCCTGGAATGGGGAAAGCCCACCGCCGCATCCGGAATGGCCATGGTGGCCTATCTGAATGCGGCCATCGATGACGCCATGGCCGGCCGGATTTCAGCCATCGCCACCGGCCCCATCAATAAACTCGCCATGAAGATGGCCGATATCCGTTTCAGCGGGCACACGGAAATTCTGGCCCAGCGCACCGGCACCCGGCATTATGCCATGATGCTGGCCGGTAACCGGCTCAAGGTAGTCCTGGTAACCATTCACATTCCCATTGAACACGTCCCCCGGGCACTCACCACAAAGGGGATAATGAACATCGTGACCCTGACCGATCGTGCCCTGAAAACCCGCTTCGGCATTCCGATACCCCGTATAGCCGTGGCCGGTCTCAACCCCCACGCTGGAGAATCCGGTCTCTTTGGAGACGAAGAGGAAAAAATCATCACCCCGGCCATCGGCCTGGCCGCATCTGAAGGGATAAACGTCACCGGACCCCACCCGCCTGACACCGTCTTCTTTTCGGCCGCCCAAGGCGCATACGATGTGGTAGTGGCCATGTACCATGACCAGGGGTTGGGGCCATTCAAAATGATCCATTTTGATGACGGGGTCAACACCACGTTGGGGCTGCCCATTATCCGCACATCGGTTGACCACGGTACGGCCTACGACATTGCCGGTACGGGTAAAGCCTCGCCGGAGAGCATGGGGGCGGCCATCATCATGGCAGCGGAACAGTCCCGATGGCTGAACCGCGAACGCACCCCATAGCTGACGGAATCTTCAATCATGAACCCCGAACGATCAACCCATCCGAATCCGTGACGACGACAGACACCATCAACATTGAAGGTGCCAGGCAGCACAACCTGAAAAGCATCAGCCTGTCCCTGCCACGCAACCAGTTGGTAGTGATCACCGGCCTGTCCGGCTCCGGCAAATCCACGTTGGCCTTCGACACCCTCTATGCCGAAGGACAGCGCCGCTACGTAGAATCGCTGTCCACCTATGCCCGGCAGTTTCTGGAGCGGCTGGAAAAACCCGATGTGGATCTAATCGAGGGCCTCTCTCCAGCCATTGCCATCGAACAGAAAACCGCCTTCCACAACCCCCGTTCCACGGTGGGCACGGTAACCGAAATTTATGACTTCATCCGGCTGCTTTACGCCCGGACCGGAATCGCCCACTGCTACCAGTGCGGCCGACGCATCATTTCTCAGACTATCGATGAGATGGTGGAAGCGGTCATGAAGCGACCTGAAGGCTCCCGGCTGATGGTTCTCTCACCGCTGTCCGAAAAACCAGCGGGCAGTCACAAAGGCCTGTTAAAACGACTGAGAAAAGATGGGTTCGCCCGGATCCGCATCGGTGGGAAGATTCGAGAACTGGATACCACCGTCGATCTTTCAGTTCCCTCTTCCCAGCACATAGACGTGGTGGTTGACCGGCTGATCCTCAACGAAGGGGTCCGCAACCGGCTGGCGGACTCCATGGAACTGGCCATTGCAAGATCCGAAGGGCGGGTGGAAGTGGCATTTATCGGCAAACGCATGGAGGATGTCAATGAAACTCTGCACTTCAGTGAAAACGCCGCCTGCACCCGCTGCGGGGTCAGCTATCCTGACCTTTCACCGGCCAGTTTTTCTTTCAACTCTCCCCATGGGGCCTGCCCCCATTGCAGTGGTCTTGGCACGGCCAAAAACTTTTCTCCCCTGCGAATCGTCCCTAACCCCGAACTCTCCTTGAGAGAAGGGGCGGTCTCCGTCTGGGCCCATCGCAGTTCTGTTGCCTTTGGGGAGTTTCTGGAGGACATCACCGCCTTTTATGGCGTGGATATCTATACATCTTACCGAGACCTTCCGGAAACGTTCAAATCGGTGCTTATGTACGGTTCAGGAGACCAGAAGATCCCTTTTACCACCCATGATAACGGTCGGCGAAAAAATTTGCGAGCATTTGAAGGGATCATCCCTCATTTGCAAAAACAGTATGCCGAAGCGGTATCGACCGCTGAGAAAAACACCCTGAGTGACTACATGGCAGAATCAGCCTGCCCCCATTGTAATGGCGCACGGTTACGCAGGGAGAGCCGGCATATAAAAATTGATGGGTTGTCCATTGGCGACTTGACTTCACGGCCCATCACCGAGCTGCAGGATTTTTTCATCACCTACCGGCCCGATGGCAAGCGAGGTGTGATTTCTAAAAAAATTGTCAGCGAGATCACCGCCCGTCTGGCATTTCTTGATGATGTGGGGCTTTCCTATCTCACTCTGGACCGGCCGGCCCATACTCTCTCCGGTGGGGAGAGCCAACGAATCCGGCTGGCCACCCAGATTGGATCAAAACTGACTGGTGTTCTCTATGTATTGGATGAACCCAGCATCGGGCTTCATCAACGGGATAACAAGCGACTGCTGGGCACGCTCATGAATATGCGGGACATGGGCAATTCGGTGCTGGTGGTGGAGCATGACGAAGATACCATCCTTGCCGCCGATCATGTGGTGGACATGGGCCCAGGCGCCGGTATCGACGGTGGCCGTGTGGTGTTTCAAGGGACACCGGCCATGATACTGGAAGACGACCAATCGCTGACCGGCAGATATCTTTCCGGCAGGCTGCAAATCGAAGTGCCGGCAAAACGAAGATCTGCCAGTCAAGGAGAAATCCGCATTGTCGGGGCGTGTCAGAACAACCTGAAAAAGATCGACGTATCTTTCCCGCTAGGTGTGTTCACCTGCGTCACCGGTGTCTCCGGGTCGGGCAAATCCACCCTGGTACTGGAAACCCTTTACCGGTCAGCCATACGCAACCTTCAACGGCTCAACCTGGCCGCCGGCCACTATGAACGAATCACCGGCTTGGAAAAGATCAACAAGGTCATCGACATTGACCAGTCCCCCATCGGAAAGACCCCCCGCTCCAACCCCGGCACCTATACCGGCATGTTTGCACCGATCAGGGATCTTTTCAGCCGGACACCGGAAGCAAGAATGCGGGGCTACAAACCCGGTCGGTTCAGCTTCAACATTCGCGGCGGCCGGTGCGAGGCCTGCGAAGGGGGCGGCATCATACGCATCGAAATGCATTTTTTACCCGACATCTATGTTCCCTGCGACATCTGCAAGGGCAGGCGATACAACCGGGAGACACTGGAGATCCGCTATAAAGGCAAAAACATCGCCGAGGTGCTGGACATGACCGTTCACCAGAGTCTGACCATGTTTCAAAACATTGATGTCATCCGATCCAAGCTTCAGACGCTGGTGGATGTTGGCCTCGGCTATGTGCCCGTCGGCCAGTCTGCCACCACCCTCTCCGGGGGCGAGGCCCAACGGATCAAACTGGCTAGAGAACTGAGCAAGCGGGGTACGGGAAGCACCCTTTATATTCTGGACGAACCCACGACGGGACTGCATCCCGACGACATCCGCAAACTGCTGGAGGTGCTGAATCGCCTGGTGAATGCGGGCAACACGGTGGTGGTGATCGAGCACAATCGGGATGTGATTAAAACCGCCGATTATGTCATTGACTTGGGGCCCGAGGGAGGTGAAGCAGGCGGGTATGTGGTTGCTGCCGGCACGCCGGAAGCCGTCTGCCAGGTGGCCGAATCCCACACCGGCCGTTATCTGCAAAAAATGCTGCACTACAAGTAGCCGTTCAAGGGGTCAAATGGAAAAGGGCCGCTGCTTTATGGCAGCGGCCCTTTTCATGTTTTTGCTCTGACAGGTACGGGATTAGTGTGCAAACAGCGCAGCAATAGCGCCTGCCTGGGGATGCGCGTAGATCAGAATCAGAGACACGACGAGTGCGTAAATACACAGAGACTCGATCATGGCCAGACCGATCAGCATGGTCACGGTGACCTTACCGGAAGATTCGGGATTCCGGGCGATGCCTTCAACGGCGGACCTGAGGCCCATGCCCTGTCCAATACCGCAACCGAAGGCGGCTATTGCAATACCGAAACCAGCTGCTGTCACACACGCGATGAAAAACTGCAATGCTTGAGCTTCCATATCCTACACTACCTCCTTTAAAAGATTAATAATTAGGGCTTCTTCCAGTTACCCCAAACCAATTGAACTCAAGTCAATTCGCCGGTTGGCGTGATCCGCGGCCGGCAAATCGACGGGCTTCACTTTAACGCTTCTCCATCAGTGGGCGTGTTCCATGGCCCCGGAGAAGTAGATGACGGACAGGAGAAAGAAAACGAACCCCTGTACGAAGGACACGAAGATACCCAGCGCCATGATCGGCAGCGGTGCAAAGAAGGCACCGGCCAAACCGAAAAGAATTGCCAGAACGATCTCGTGCCCCATCATGTTTCCGAACAGACGGAACGAGAGAGACAGGACCCGTGCCAGATGCCCGATGATCTCGATGACGAAGATCAGCGGCGACATCCACCAGACCGGCCCCAGAAAGTGTTTGATGTAGCCAACGCCATGGTATTTGACGCCGATGACGTGGGTAAACACCACCACCACGATGGCGCAGGACCCCGTAGTATTGAGGTTGGCGGTGGGGGGAAAAAACCCGGGAATGAGCCCGATCAGGTTGCCGAGAAAGATGTAGAGAAAAATCGTGGCCGCCAGGGGAAATAGCCATCGCGCCTCTTCACCGGCCGTTTCCACCATGAACTCTTCGATGCCAGAAACGATGATCTCGAACAGATTCTGTGCCTTTCCCGGTATCATGGAGATGGTTTTGGTGGCAAGGACACCGGCAATAATCAAGATGGCCATGAGAACCCAGGAGTAGACCACATGGGTATAGGTGTGGGCGAAATGCCCCAGCCCGATCGCTTCAAAAATCTTCACGAAAAATAGATAGGGATGCTCCATCCTTAGACCGCCTCCTTGAAAATAAGTTTTTTAAGCTCAACCATGGTGGCTATGGTGATGCTGGCCACCACGACGGAAAGACCGATGAACAGACCGATGGGATTCACAACCTGCTGGCGGATAAGGAAAAAGATGATCACGCCGCTGATGATGAACCGGATGTAGTATTTGACCAGAATCACATTGGGGGAAGTGAGGCGCTGTGGGCGAAGTGCCTTGTTCAAGGTTTTGGCCAGAAGGTGAAAATTGATGGTGACGATGAGCCCGCCGAAGATCATGCCCCGGGCAAAGGCCGGTGATGCCGCCATGAGTCCCAGCAGGCTGATCGAAGCCAGAAGCACCCAGTTGGACCGGGTAACGAATGTGAGTAAACGCTGCTGAATATTATTCACTGTGGACAATTTTTCGCTGCTATAGGCTTTAAGAGTCACAGTTTCCGGCTTTTTTTAATTGCCAGGCCAATGTTCCGGTATCCGGCGGCGATACCGAACCCCAGAAAGACAAGCGTCAACCATGGTGATGTGTCAAAGCGCCTGTCCAGATACACCCCTATTCCGAGTCCGATAAAAATAGAGAGTGACACCGAGAAACCCAGGCTCGAATAGTAAGCCAGTTCCCGTATCGACTTTCGCGTTTCTTTGTTCATGGGAATCGACCCTTCTCCGACCGCAGAGTGGCGTCAGATAAGGCCTTGATCGGAATATGTGCATCTAACACAGCTGGGGTATCAAGTCAATGTCAAATTGGATGCACGAATCCGAAAACGTTCACCACTTGAGCCGGTGAGCATCGAAAACCGGGCCGTCCACGCAGACGTGCCGGTAGCGCGCATCGTCGTCCCGCACTTCCACGGCACATCCTAAGCAAGCGCCCATCCCGCAGGCCATCATGGCCTCGATGGAGACCTGGCAGGGGATGCCTCGTTCCACGGCAATGGCGGAAACCGCTTTGAGCATCCCCGACGGGCCGCAGGCGCAGATGAGATCCGCCGGACCGGCATCCAGTGCCTTTTCCAAACTGCGGGTCACCACCCCTTGATTCCCCTGGCTGCCGTCATCGGTGGACACATCCAGTAAAAATCCCGGCAGATCGAATTCGGTGATGCAGACCAGGTCGTCCTTGGTCCGGCCACCGACGAACACCACGCAGCGGTTGAGACGTCCCTCCCGCTCCAGCAGCGACTGGGCCAGAAACCGGATAGGCGGCACACCAACCCCGCCGGCCACGAGGATCAACTGGCGGCAGGCCTCGGGCACCAGAAAGGCGTTTCCCAACGGCCCGATGATGGATAGCCGGTCGCCTTCCCGACAGCACGACAGCCTTTCGGTTCCCTTTCCCACCACTTTGAACAGGATCTCGATCCCTGTCACGCGATCCTTTTCCCGGATTAATCCAAACAGGGAAAAGGGGCGACGCAAAAGTGGTGTGGGTTCAGTTCCGGTACGGACCATGATGAACTGCCCGGGCTTGGCGGTGTCGAACCCATCGGCGCAGGCCAGTCCCATCCGGTAATAGCCCGGCGCTGCGGGCTGGTTCCACAATACGATTGTGTCTTGTGTGATCATGCCTTCAATTCCTCGAAGCGTTTTACCCGTCCATACCGATCAGCGCGGCAAAGCGACCGGTTTCCCGTGCTGCCCGGTATGAAAAAAACAGGTGGGGATTGCACCTGGTACACATCCCGGGACCATGCACGTTGCCATCCAAAAGACCGGCCGTGACCAGCTGATGACGGCTGATCCGCCAGAAATCAAAATGGTGCGGCCCCACACGAAACAGCCACAATTGCCGGGGAATTTCATTTTCGTAGTTGATAAACTCGGCGCAGCAGGGCCCCAGGGAAGGACCGATGGCCGCGGTCATATGCCCGGGATCGCAACCGAATTCGGAGACCATCCGAAATACGGTATTACCGATGATGTTGGCCGCACTGCCCCGCCAGCCGCAGTGGATGTTGGCCACCACGCGCTTTTTCGAATCGAAAAGCATCACCGCCTGGCAGTCCGCCGTCTGGATCAACAACCGAATACCCGGCACATCGGTAATCAGCGCGTCGGCCGGTACGGATTCCGTTTGAATCGCCTCCCCGCGGCGCTTTGCCTCCCGGGTGATCACTCGAATGGATGTTTCGTGATTCTGGTGGGTGTAAACGTGAACACCACCGCTGGTCATTTCAAGCAGCCGTTTCCGGTTGGCCGTCACCGCCTCCGGGTCGTCGCCCACACCATGGCTCAGATTCATGCCGTCAAAGGGCGGTAGACTGAACCCGCCGTTCCGGCACCCGATTGCATGGGTCAGGCCTTGAAAATGGTTTAAGGCCTCGAATTGAAAAATATAGTTTTCCTTCTTTTTTACCAGAAGCAACGGGTTATCTCCCTGCCAAGGACGGTAACGCTTAAATATTTACCCTAACCAAACATATTTTGTAATTTTTAATGTTGAGTTATGAATGTTGAATTAATGTATTCTGTCTATTTTTTAAAAATGATAGAATGCCGTCATTCAAAATTAAAAATTCATAATTAGGTCGCAATCAACCGAATTTATAGACTATTAAACTGTTCTGAGGTCCTATCCAGGATAAACCGGAAATTCGAATTTCCGGTTTATCCTGGATAGGGTTCACAGCGCCCGGGCCAATGTCAGCACATCCACCCGTTTGGCCCCATCCCGTATCAGGGCACTGGCACAGGCGTCGGCCGTAGCACCGGTGGTCAACACGTCATCCACCAGGAGCACCCGCTTGCCGGCGCTTTGACCGGGACGGTTCGCCAAGAAGGCATTGTTGATATTGATCCGCCGCTGGCGCCGGTCCAATCCGGTCTGGGGTGCCGTGGCCCGGGTACGCACCAGCAGGTCGCGGTCGATGACGGTCTCGCTGGGCAACGTCCACCTTTTCACCAGCAAATAGGCCTGGTTGAACCCCCGTTGCCTGAATCGGCGCCGGTGAAGGGGTATTGGCGCTACCATATCGATCTCGTTGGGCAGCCAATATTGCTGGAACGTATCATAAAGAAGCCTTCCCAATGGTCCGGCCAGGCCGACTTTCCCCTTGAACTTCAAGGCGTGGATTGCCGTTTGCAAAGCATCCGCATAAATTCCGGCGGCACGGGCCCGGGTGAAGGCACCTGGGCGGTCCAGGCATCGGCCGCAAAGGTGGTCCTCCCCCTCGCGGCTTTTGAACACCAGCCCGCACCGGAAACACAGGGGGGATTTCACCGGTGTCCATTGGCCTCGGCAATTCGGACAAAAATGAGGGGCCATCGCGTGGGCAAAGCCCGTTGCATGGGCCTTGATACACGCATTGATCGATTCCGGCGTTCCGGCGTTATGGTGAAAAAGTCGGCCGCAGCCCACGCACTTGGCCGGAAACAGTGCGCCACCCATACAATGTAGCAGTCGCTTTACCGCAACCGGCACCATCGTTCGGCTCAGCACGCCATCCCCCTATTTCATCTGACCGACGATGGCCGCGGCAAACTGGGAGCATTTCACTTCTTGAGCCCCCTCAATCTGCCGGGCCAGGTCGTAGGTCACCCGGCGGGCTTTGATGGCTGCCTGAACGGCATCGCGAACGGCGGTACCCGCCTCTTTCCAACCCATGTAATCGAGCATCATGGCACCGGACAGGATCAGGGAACCGGGGTTCACCTTATCCAGGCCGGCGGCCAGGGCATCGGAGATGTAGTCGCCGTTGAGGTTGGATGTCGCGATCACGCCGTATTCATCGGGCCGCAGCAATACCTGCTGGAACAGCATGTCCGCAATCCGGTCCTTGATCACCACCTTTCCCTCAGGTGCCGCTCCGTCGTATTTGTCGTAGAGTTGGGCCTCGGTGATCGTCCGGTCGGCAAATCGCTCCATGGCCACCTGGTAGCCCCACTGGGCAAAGGCCCCTTCGGTGAACTTCATAATGTTGCCCTTGTGCATGAGGGTCACGCTAGAAAAGCCGTTCTCCAGGGCATGGACAATGGCGCTGACCACCAGGCGTTTGGTGTTGGCCGGGCTGATGGGTTTGATGCCGATGCCGGACTCGGGCGGCAGATCAACCCCCATTTTCGTTTTGAAGAAGTCGACAACCGTTTTGGCCTCATCGGTTCCAGAGGCCCACTCGATGCCCGCGTACAGGTCTTCGGTGTTTTCCCGGAACACCACCATGTTAATCTTCTCCGGGTGTTTCATGGGGCTGGGAACGGTTTCGATATAGCGCACCGGACGGACGCAGGCATACAGGTCCAGCTTCTGCCGTATGGCCACGTTGAGGCTCCGGATCCCCTTGCCGATGGGGGTGGTCAGCGGCCCCTTGATGGCCACCACGTTGGCTTCGATGGCGTCCAGGGCCTCCTGGGGCAGATAGCTGCCGGTTTTCTCATACCCCTTTTCGCCCACCGGCAGTTCCATCCATGAAATGTTCCGGCTGCCGCTGTATGTCTTCTCGACGGCGGCATCAATAACCAGCCGGGTAGCCCGCCAGATATCGGGCCCGATGCCGTCACCCTCGATGAAAGGAATCATAGGATTATCCGGTACATTCAGGGAGCCGTCACTGTTTTTATTGATCTTTTCTGCATTTACCACAAATCGTTCCTCCTGCATTTAAAGAAAAATCCAATGATGAATTCTGAATTTTTAATTTTGAATGAAGGCATTCTATCGGTTTTGAAAAATAGACAGAATACATTTATTCAACATTCATAATTCAACATTAAAAATTTCAAATATATTTGCTTAGACTTAATACGAAATTATCACTTCTGTGTATTTTATTCTTGCCGAGGCCCTTAAACCGGTGCCTGGCGCTGCCGGAAGGCTTCGTAGAGCACCACGGCCGCGGCAGCCGATGCATTCAGGGACTCCACATGGCCGCGCAGCGGAATGGAGACCAGGTAATCGCAATGCTGCCGGACCAGCGGCCGGAGACCCTTTTCCTCTCCCCCCACCACCAGAGCCAGGGGTCCTTTCAGGTCCGCCTGAAAAACGGTCTGCTCCGCTTCCATGGCGAGGCCGGCCACCCATACACCCTGTTTTTTCAGCCATTGAATGGTGCCGGTCAGATTGACCACCTGGCACAGCCGCGTGTGCTCCAGGGCACCAGCAGAGGCTTTGGACACCGCCGGCGTCGCCCCGACGGCACGGTCCTTGGGAATAACCAGTGCATCGGCACCCACACAGTGCGCCGTGCGGACAATAGCCCCCAGATTGTTCGGATCCACAATGCTGTCCAGAAGCACCAGCAGGCAGGTGCCATCGCCCAGACCGGTTTCGGAAATGATCGATTCCATGGAATCGGTGGGCAAGGGTGACACAGTGGCGGCAACGCCCTGGTGCTGGCCGCTGCCGGAGACAGCGCGAATCTGGTCAGGTGTAAGCGTCTGCCAGGAAATCCGGCGCTTTTCAGCCAGTTCGACGACCTTGGTCTGACGATCGGAAAGGGTCGCCCGGTCCACCATCAATGTATAAATGGTTCGACGACTGGCGACCAGCGCCTCCACCACCGGGTGAATCCCGTAGATCACCTCCCGGCTGGCTGCTGACGGCCTTCTTTTTTTCAGCTTGCCGGACATGTTAAGCGGTCTCGCCCTTTAAAATGGAAACAAATCGATGGATAGCGGCGTCCAGATCATCATTGACCACCACGTACCGGTACATGGCCTTTTTCGCGATTTCAGCTTCTGCATTTTTCATCCGTTTGTGGATCACTTCGGCGCTGTCCAGGCCACGGGCCGTCAGGCGCTGGCATAGGACCGCCATGGATGGCGCCATGATGAAGATGGTAACGGCATCCGGGTAGTGCTTCAAAATCTGCCCGGCACCCTGAACGTCAATGTCCAGCAGAACATCTCGGCCGGCAGCCAGATGATCCTCGATGAACCGGGCCGAGGTGCCGTAGTAGTTGTCATGGACCTTGGCCCATTCGGCCCACAATCCCTTGCGGATGCCCTCTATAAACTGTGCTTCCGATACGAAAAAGTAGTCCCTGCCCTCCTGCTCCCCTCCCCGTGGTCTCCGGGTAGTTGTACTCACTGAATACACCAGTCGGGGCAAATTGTTGCGCGCTGCCACACACAGGGTGGTTTTGCCGGCCCCCGATGGGGCGGAAACCACAAAGAGCCGGCCGCCACCGTTTTCCACGTCATTATCCGCTGGCATTACATCCGTCATTTGCAATCACTTTTCCGCTTTCAGGTCTTCAAAACGCTGGGAAATAGTTTCAAACTGTATGGCGGACAGCACAATATGATTGCTGTCCATAATAATGATGGCTCGGGTGCGGCGCCCCTGGGTGGCATCGACCAGGTGTCTTTCGTCACGGGCCTCGTCCTTCAGCCGTTTCATGGGCGACGAGTTGGGCGAGACGATCGCCACCACCCGTTCCGCCACCACCGTGTTGCCGAAACCGATGTTCAGCAGGTTTTTCTCCATTACCCTTCCATTCTTATTTGGTTTGCCGCACGCGAAGCTGGTGTTCGGCTGCCAAACGCACTGCCGGCCCCGGCGTCATGAGACTACTCCACATTCTGGACCTGCTCCCGCAGCTTTTCAAGCTCAGATTTCACCGCTACGATGATGTGGGACATATTGGCCTTGCCCGATTTGGATCCCATGGTGTTGAACTCCCGATTGAACTCCTGGAGCAAAAAGTTCAGGGGCCTTCCAGCCGGTGTGCCGTCTTCCATCAGCGTCCTGAATTGCTGGATGTGGCTCCTGGCCCGGACGATCTCTTCAGAGATATCACTCCGATCCGCCAGCAGCGCGGCCTCCTGGGCGATGCGCGTCTGATCCATTTCAACAATACCGTGGGTGAGGGCTTCGATGCGTTCTTTCAGCCGCTGCTGGTACATCGACGGCAGCTGGGATGCCTGCGCACTGATCTGGTCCAGCATGGTTTCGATGGTGTCCAGGCGTTGGTAAAAGTCCTTCGCCATGTTCGTTCCCTCAACCCGTCGCATGGCATCCAGATCAGACAGGGCGGTATTCAACACCGCTGATACCAGGGGCCACACAGGGTCCATGTCCTTTTCCACCTCCACTGCGAGGACAATGCTGCCCGCCCCCAGGACGGTTTCGGTGGCGATTTTACCCTCCAACCCGAGGGATTGGTTCAGCTTCGACACAGCCTCGCAGTATGCGCGAGCCCGCGGCAGATTCACCTCAAAGGCGATGCCGGCTTCCGACTCGTCAAGGATCTGGACGCGTATGTCGACTCTCCCACGAGCCACCGTGTCGGCAATACCCCCTTTGATCTGCTCCTCAAGCACCTCGAACCCGTGGGTGAGCTTTAAGGCCACATCCAGATGCCGGCTGTTGTAAGAACGCACTTCCACACGAACGGTGTAGGGCGCCGTCTGATTTTCCGCCCGGGCATAGGCGGTCATACTTTTAATCATGGTTGCTCCCAATTTATCGGTTGCTGAGAATCGAAATTCCCCAATCCCTTAATCCACCAATTGTTTCAACTCCAGCATATATTTATTTCGGACCAGGGTTAAAAAGTCAATGAGCCGCCTGTCGGCATAATCGGGGTAGGTCCACGGCAGGGTGCGAAAGGCCCCCTTCTGGTATATCAGCGTCAGGTCCGCATAAATGCCTTGCCGCTGGTATTTTTGTTCCAGTTCATTGGTCATCCGTTTGATCGCGGCCAGCTGCGTCTGTTCGATAAGCGATTTAAAAACAACCAGCCGGCGACTCAGTGGCGCGCCCATCTCTTTTTTATAATAGGTCGTGAAATCAAAGTTAAGCCAGGCACTGACCATGTCCACGGGGCCCAGAAGATTCTGTAGATCCTGCGCGATGTCCACGGCAAGGGCCTTGTCTTTCACGAAAAAACCCGCAACGAGTTTGGCGGGCTTGGGGGGCTGGGGCGAACTCATGGGTTAAGCGGTTTGGCCTCTTCGATAAGCATGATGGGGATGTCATCCCGAATCTCGTACACCAGCCGGCACGCCTCGCAAATCAGACCGTCTTTGGCGTCGTTGATGTGAATTTCTCCCTTGCACTGGGGGCAGGCAAGGATGTCAAGCAGTTCCTGGTTGATGGCCATCACTCACTCCTTCTTCTGTTAGTTGCAGCTTTTATATACTGCCAAGTATAGATTGGCAATGGCTATCCAAAAAGCCGATTCTTATTTTCCTTTCCATGTTGATCGTCAATTATGCTGCTTTCAACCGCATCGTTTACAAAAAGCATCCCATGGGTTAAATACGTGGCATATTGGGTTTATTGTTTCTGACTGATGGCAGACAAAAAAGGGAAACGAATGTGAAACAGTTCTTTACGATAGAATTGAAGGACCGGCATCGTCGGATCTTGTCCTTGATAAAGAAAAACAGCGGGCGCCTGATTTTTGCCGGAGGATGCAGTTTGATGATTTCGGGCGCCACCACCGCGATGGGGTACCTGATCAAACCGGTAATCGACGATATCTTCGTCAATAGGAATACCACGGGATTGCTATTGTTACCCATGTTGGTCATTGCCATTTTTTTAATGAAGGGATTGGGCAGTTATGGCCAGGAGTATTTCATGAACTATGTCGGCGAAGATATTATTCGCCGGTTGCGCAACCAGCTTTACGACCGTATTCAAGATCTTCCCCTATCCTTTTTCCAAAAAGAACGCACCGGGACGCTCATGTCGCGTGTCACCAATGATGTGAATATTCTCAAAGCGATGGTATCCACGGCCGTTACCGGGTCCTTTCGTGATGCCTCAACAATCATCGGCCTGACGGCAGTGATCTTTTATCAGAACTGGCGTATGGCGATCATTGCCTTTATTGTTCTGCCGGTGGCCTTTTGGCCGGTCTTCATCCTGGGGCGGAAAGTCCGGCGGGTGAGCACCGGTTGTCAGCAGGCCATGGCCGAACTCAGTGCGTTTCTGCATGAGACCTTCGCCGGCAACAAGATTGTCAAGGCCTTCAGCATGGAACCTCACGAAAAGCGGCGCTTCTTCGACAAAACCCAGCGGCTTTTCAAACTGGAAATCAAAGGTGTCATCGTCCGTGCGCTCTCCTCGCCGATTATGGAATTTTTCGGCGGACTGGGTATCGCCTTCGTCATCTGGTATGGCGGATCGGAGGTGATCGACGGCAAGACCACACCGGGTACGTTCATGAGCTTTCTGGCATGCGTCCTGCTTTTATATGACCCGGTCAAGAAACTGAGTCATTTAAACAACGCAATTCAGCAGGGGCTGGCAGCCGCCGATCGTGTTTTCGATATTGTCGAAACCCCAGCCGACATTCAGGACCCCGTCAACCCCCATCCTATCGAAACTGGCCCCCACGACGTGCGATTCGAAAATGTTCATTTCAGCTATGGCGATCAAGATGTTCTCAAGGGCATTGACCTGAAGGTTGACCAAGGCCAGGTATTGGCCTTGGTGGGCATGAGTGGCGGCGGAAAGAGCACCCTTGCCAATCTGATTCCCCGTTTTTATGATGTCACCGGCGGCCATATCCGCATCGACGGCATCGATATTCGCGAAACTGCCGTTGCCGACCTTCGCAGCCAGATCTCCATTGTGACCCAGGAGCCCATTCTATTCAATGAAACGGTTCGAGACAATATCGCCTATGGCAAACCGGATGCCACTGAGGATCAGATCATTGCCGCGGCAAAGGCAGCCTTTGCCCACGATTTCATTCTCCGTTTTCCAAATGGATACGACACGATGATCGGCGAGTTGGGCGGAAGGCTTTCCGGAGGGGAAAAACAGCGTCTGTGCATTGCCAGAGCACTGATCAAAAATGCACCCATCCTGATTCTGGACGAAGCCACGTCATCCCTGGACTCCGAAGCTGAATCCGTGGTCCAAAAAGCGTTGGAAAACCTGATGCACGGACGAACGACAGTGGTGATTGCCCATCGGCTGTCCACCATTGCCGGCGCCGACCAAATTGCCGTCATTGTGGGCGGTTGTATTGTGGAAGAAGGCACGCATGAGGCGCTTCTGTCCCGCAAAGGTGAGTACTACAAACTCCATCGAATGCAATATGCGGCGAATAAAGGTCTTGATGAAACATTCCAATGAAAAAATCGAATCGGCATTGAGGGTATTTTGCATGACCATCGGCTCTATTCCCAAAAAGCATCATGCCCCCATTGCACTAGTTTTAGGACGCCTATGGTTCCTTTTTGATAAAAGGCATAGGGACATAACGATCGACAATCTGAAAAAAGCATACCAACCAAAAGAAAACCATGTCGAAACTGAAATTTTGGCTAAAAAAGTATTCACAAATTTTAGCCGCGTAATATTTGAAGTATGCTGGGCGATGACACAACGACCTGAAAACATGGATGTTTATATCGACCGAAGCGATATCAGATTCATAAAAGAGGCGCTTAAAAAGAAAAAAGGCGTACTGATTCTTACCGGACATTTGGGGAATTGGGAATTGGGGCCTTATGTTCCTTTTCTTGAAGGCATAAAAAGTCATGCAGTATATCGACCACTTGATTTCAAACCGATGGATCGTTTTGTCATCAAGATGAGAACCCGATTGGGAGCGGAACTCATACCTGCAAAAAACGCGTTGCGAAAAATCATTACCGTGCTGAGAAAAAATGAGATTGTCGGGCTTTTGATCGATCAAGATTCTGATCCCCATAATGGCGTTGTTATCGATTTTTTTGGACGCCCTGCATTCGCGAGCAAAGGATTGGCCATCATTGCACGGCAAACTGGCGCGCCAGTCGTTCCCGCCTTTCTGGTAAGGGACAATGAGAGATTCAAGTTTATTTCCGGTCCGGAAATCCCGTTTGTTCGAACGGGAGATCCTCAGAAAGATATCGAAATCAATACGCAACGATACAATCTGGCGATTGAAAATGCCGTTAGGCAGTACCCCGAACAGTGGTTTTGGGTACATCGAAGATGGAAAACAAAAGTTAGCTCACCGTGGCCTCGCCAATCGACCTAGCTAAGGTGGTGTTTTTTGAAATCTCTTAAAATTTTAGCAGTGACGGACAATAGGCCGGGACACGTGAAACAGACGGAAGCAATCCTCCGGTCACTATCAGATCTCACGCCAGTCGACATCAAAACCATGCTTGTCGATTGCAATTTAAAATCAGACCTTAAAAATTGGGGTTTGGCGATCATATCAATGTTCAGACGGTCAAAAAAGCAATCGAAAGGGCCTGACATTGTCATCGGAACAGGAAGCCATACGCATGCGACTGTAATAAAGATAAGTATGACACACGGCTCAAAGAAAATAATATGCATGTCACCGCCAACCGGTTTTGGTTTTCTTTTTGATTTATGCTTCATACCAGGGCATGACATGGTTCCACCTAAAAACAATTATTTTTTTACGACCGGGCCGCCAAACCTATCAAAGAATTTAAATGGCCATGATACGCATAAAGGGCTCATTTTGATTGGTGGGACAGACCCTAAAAGCCACAATTGGAACTCAATAAAAATTTTCGATTCCGTCAAAACGATAATTGACCAAGAGCGAAACGTTCAATGGACAATATCAACCTCACCGCGAACCCCAAAAGACATGGAGCAATTACTCTTTACCGGTTCCAAAGATCGTAAAATTGATTTCTTCCCTTATTCCCAAACCCCACAATATTGGCTGGAAAGGCAATATGCGCAAAACAAATATGTCTGGGTAACTGCAGATAGCATGTCAATGATTTACGAGGCCATATCCGCTGGCTGCAGCGTCGGTCTGATACCGATAGAATGGAAAACTTCAAACAAAAAATTTTCCAATAGCGAGAAAAACTTAATGTCCAAAGGATATGTGGCATCATACGAAAAATGGATCAGGGGCGGGGTTTTTCCAAATCAGAGCAGCGATCTCAATGAAGCGAAACGATGTGCCGTGGAGATATTAAAAAGATGGTGGCCAGAAAGATTACCGTAGTTCAGATGCTACCGGAACTTGAAAGTGGGGGTGTCGAATCAGTGACCTTGGAGACGGCTGCTTTTTTGGCAGAGCAGGGCCACAAGTCCATTGTCATATCCGGTGGCGGCAAAATGGCAGATCAGCTTAAAAGAGAGGGCAGCCACCACCTGACATGGCACCATATTGGTGAAAAAAGTCCCCGTTGCCTTAAGTATATTATACCTTTAAGAAAACTCCTGGTTACTGAACATGTGGATATTCTGCATCTTAGATCCAGATTGCCGGCATGGGTTGGGTATATCGCCTGGAAAAGCCTGCCTGAAAAAACAAGACCCCGCCTTGTTACAACCTTTCATGGCTTTTATTCAGTAAACGCGTACAGTGAAATTATGGCAAAGGGAGAAAAGGTTATCGCAATCTCTAAAGCCATCGCAGTTCATATAAACACAAAATATGATGTTGATGATGATCGGATTGAGGTTATTCCAGAAGGCATAAATGAAAATCTCTTTTCTCCGCATACGGTAAGCAAGGAAAGAATCAATAAGCTGAGCGAGCATTGGGGATTGGGTTCCACAGATAGTCCAGTTATCATGCTTCCCGGTCGCATAACAAGATTGAAAGGGCATGATGTCTTTATTAAGGCACTTACAAGAATCAAACATTTACAGTGGAATGCTGTATGCGTCGGTGCGTGGGATCAAAAGTCATCTTATTACAATGAACTGGTTGATCTTGTACAACATTCAGGGCTTACCCATAGAATAAATTTTACCGGCAACTGTACTGATATGCCGGCAGCTTACATGCTTTCCGACATTGTCGTGTCTGCTTCTAAAAAACCCGAATCTTTTGGCCGGACATCTGTAGAGGCGCAGGCAATGGGAAAAATGGTCATCGCTACTGCCCATGGAGGAAGTCTTGAAACCGTTCTACACAATAAAACGGGTATGCTTGTCAAACCGGACCATGTAGATGATCTTGCAGAGGCACTAAAGGATGCCATCAACCGTATTCCACTGGACATGAATACCGTCAAGACAGCAAGATCCTGGATTGTTGAAAATTTTACACTCAACAGAATGTGCTGTGATACCTTGAATTTATATGACAGCATCTTGCATTAAAATTAGAATTATGTAACCGTTCACGGGTTTAAAGGTTCTGAGTTCAAAGGTTCAACCCATAAAGGAAAAAACAACCCTGAACGGTGAACCCTGAACCTGTGAACGCCTAGGATCAATAAGGTGCCTTATGATTTCTTTTGTTATACCCATCTACAATGAAAACGAATCACTCAATGACCTCCACAATAAAATTATTGAAGCAATGGAAAATATTGGCAAAGAATTTGAGATTCTTTTTGTAGACGATGGCAGCACGGATGGCTCCATCGACACAATCTCACAAAAGCAACATCAATATCCTCACACGCGCGCTATCTTTTTTCGAAAAAATTTTGGCAAATCAGCAGCACTAAACGCCGGTTTCAAAGAAGCCAGGGGTGATATTATTTTCACAATGGATGGAGACCTGCAGGATGATCCTCATGAGATTCCAAATTTTTTATCTAAACTCGAGGAGGGATATGATCTGGTGACGGGTTGGAAGGTAAACAGAAAAGATCCGTTGGAAAAACGACTTCCTTCAAAAGTTTTTAATGCCATCACATCGAGAATAAGCGGACTTGACCTTAAGGATTATAACTGTGGTTTTAAATGCTATAAAAAAGAAGTTATTCAGGAGATCCGCCTCTATGGAGAGCTGCACCGTTTTATTCCTTTTCTATCTTATAAAAAAGGCTTTAGCGTAGCAGAGATCCCGGTAAAGCACCATGCCAGAAAATTCGGACACTCTAAATTTGGCTGGGAGAGATATGTCAGGGGTTTTCTTGACCTTTTTACTGTCATATTTATTACAAACTACCTTACTCGTCCAATACATTTTCTGGGACCCATCAGTTTATTTTTCTTTTTGTTGGGGGGAGGAATCTTTGGATACCTTATCTTTGGACGTTGGATATTTGGAGAATCAATAGGCACCAGCCCGCTTTTCAGCATCTCCATTTTTTTACTTGGAAGCGGCATCCAGATTTTTACCATTGGGCTTGTGGCAGAACTCATTGTCCACAATCGAGAACGGGACAAGATTCAAAATTATTCCATAAGAGATTAAACAGCTTGAAAATATTTAAATTTTTTACATCTTCAGTAGTAGGTACAAGTGTAGATTTTTTATTTTTTATTTTACTTTGTAAGATTATTTATCCACCTTCAGCCAATATCATCAGTGCCGGCATAGGTATGGTCACAAACTATATTCTGCAGCGCCGCTTTGTTTTTAATGCAAAACGGTCGGTAAAAGTATCCTTTATTTTATCCCTGATTTTTTCCATTTGTGGAATATTGCTGGGATCATTGCTGATATATCTTCTGATACAGGCTGATTTTTTTAAACAGCAGCCGGTTATTGCTAAAATTATCACAACCATTATTATTTTCTTTTACAATTACCAAACGAAAAAATTTGCCTTTGGAGATAAAAAGGAGGAACCTGTTGCGTCGCATCACTGATTTTATGCTTCTGCGGTTCCCATACTTCATAGCGCTTTACTTTCTGTGTCATTTGATTTTAAGAATTGTAAGCAACAACACCCTTACGATTGATGAATCCGAACAGATGATGCTGGCCCAGCAGTTTAGCTTTGGATACAATTCGCAACCACCGCTTTATACCTGGATTCAGATTCTGTTCTTTAAAATTTTTGGGGTATCCATTTTTGCGATAGCGGTATTAAAAAACAGCTTCCTATTTTTACTTTACTTATTTACATATTTAGGCGCAAAAGAGGTCACAAGGGACAAATCTGTCTCAGCCCTTTGTTCAATCTCAATGGCCCTTTTATTTCAAATAGCCTGGGTTGCTCAGATTGATCAGATTCACTCTGTGGCGGTAACGACATCAGCGGCTGCAACGCTTTACATTTTCCTCCGAATCGCAAAGGGACAAAAAACAATTGATTATTTCTTCCTCGGCATCGCGTGCGGCTGTGGATTTCTGTTTAAGTATAATTTCTTGCTGTTGATTCTCTCGATGCTTCTGGTTTCACTGGTGACTTCAGATTTGCGGCAAAAGGTTTTTACCCCCAAAATCGTTATTTCCATTGCAACCGCTTTGCTTATTATCATCCCGCATGGGGTTTGGTTTTTCCAGAACACTACCCTTGCCACGGTAGAAACAATCGACAGAATGCATTTTGATCAAACAGGAAATCCTTTCATAAACAGCGCATATGGAATTCTGGATTTATTGATAGCCAACATTGCGTTTATCTCACCGTTCTGGATCATCTTCCTTGCTTTTTTCAGAAAAGATTTACAGCCCGACCAGTATTTTCAAAAAAACTGGTTGGCCCGTATCTATGTGTCTATCTTTTTAATGCTTCTGCTTATCATTGTTATGAGCGGCACTACAAATATCAAAGAGCGATGGCTTCAGCCGTATCTCTTTTTTTTCCCCTTTTGGGCTATTCTTCATGTCAAAAGTTCCGCCCTGGGCATCAAGGCAGGAAACTTTGCGCTTACCGCCGCCTTTTTTATGGTTGTTGTGATTATCATCATTCCCATACGTCTGGTCACGATTGATCTAAGTGGCAAACCGCACAGGGAGAACTTCCCCTTTGAAAAATTGTCTGTAAAAATAAAAGATAAAGGATTTGATAAGGGGCTGATTATTGCTGAAAATATGTTTATCGGGGGAAATCTTCGACTGTTTTTCGACAACGCTCAAGCCCTTGCCCCGAGCATTTCCAACCTGAATCACCAGCAGCAAAACGCCGTATTATATGTATGGAATGATAAAAAACCGGTTTTTGTTCCGCCGGAAATCAACATGACGGATTATAATTGTCTGGAATTCAAAGAGAAAATTCCATATAAATTCTCAAAATCTCTTGTTTACAAACCCCGCTACGCCATCTGTACCCCTCTTCCACACAATCTCGATTTCACAGTAGCCCTCTAAAATGTTTAATTGTAATAAGTTCTGACTGTTTTCAGTAATCTCCGGTTAGGTTTTTGCATGTAACTATCCGAAATAATTTTGAAAAAAAGTTATTTTTTTGCTTGACAAGTAGTGGGCAATGTGCGCGATTTTTTGTATAACTAATAATAACAGGAAGCTATACATGCAGCGCACATTGAATCCATGGGAAAGACCAAGCTCCGTATCTTTTTTCCAATTCTTGCAACCCGCTCTTGATGCCATGAATGATATGCCCGAACTTCAGTCCAGAGGAAATCGAAAGCTGAAAATGTCTTTCGAGGAGCACCTTCGGGCGTTGGTCTTTTTTCATCTTGAAGAACATACATCCGCACAGCATCTGCTGCAAACACTCAAGGAAGATGACTTTGCCAGAGAACACATCGCCCCTGAGGATGGCATTGAAAAGAGCAGCTTTTCGGAAGCCACCAACAGTCGGGGGCTCGAACAGTTCATGCACGTGTTCACACAACTCCAAGTTCGGGCATCGAAAATATTGCCTAAGGCGCATGAAGAACTCGGTGATCTGATAGGTATTGATGGTTCTTTGATCGATGGCACCCTGTCCATGTGCTGGGCCGACTACCGTAAAGGGTCAAAAAAAGCAAAGGTTCATGTCGGCTTTGATCTGAACCGATCTATTCCCAGAAAGGTTTACCTGACTGATGGCAATGGGGCTGAAAGGCTTTTCGTTTCCCAAATCCTCTCCGAAGGTCAGACAGGAGTTCTGGATCGAGGATATCAGTGCCACGAGCTTTTTGATCAATGGCAGCATGATGGCCAGTTATTCGCCTGCCGGATAAAAGCCAGTACCCATAAAAAGGTCATCTCACAAAATCCTGTGCTTGCCGACAGCATTGTCTTTTTCGACGCCATGGTGCTTTTGGGCACCGCCGGTGTAAATCAAAGCAAAACGCCACTGCGATTGGTGGGCTATGAAGTCGACGGTGTTAAATACTGGATTGCTACCAACCGTTATGACCTGTCAGCGGAACAGATCGCTCAGGTCTATAAGCTGCGCTGGGACATCGAGAACTTTTTTGCCTGGTGGAAAAGGCATCTGAAGGTTTATCACCTGATCGCACGCAGTCCTCATGGCCTGATGGTTCAGATCCTGTCCGGCCTGATCACGTATCTACTGTTGGCTATATACTGTCACAGCCATTTTCAAGAGAAGGTATCTATCCGACGGGTCAGGTAGTTACGCACCCAGATTGAAAATGAACTGCGCTGCTGGCCAATGGATCCTGGCAGTCAAGAATATGGAAAAGAACAAAAAATAAATGCTTCACGCAAAAACTTAACCGGAATTTACTGGACTGTTTTAAGAAAAATACAGGGTACGTTCCAAGCTCCAAAATACACCTAAAAAAAATTGTTTTTGTCTTGACAATGGGGAGTACTTCAAAGTTCTACCGCTCTTTTATCTTTGTAGCGGATTTATGAATCAACTTTTTATGGATGGACACTGATATGGTAAACCTCTAATCTGGCGACGAAATCACGACGATTACCGACCTTAAACTACGGACTGCTTTCCGCCATACGGTATCGCGGTTAATGACAAAAAGTAGGTAAAAATCGGGAGATACTGAGACCCGAAAAAATTCCATCCAGTGAGTCCAATAACTAGGAAGATGGCGGGCCATATCGGTAGACCCGAGCGCCAGCCACTCATTCCGCTGGAGAGTGTACTACGGATGATATTGACAAAAAACCAGCAAAAACAAAGGATCCCAACAATCCCCAAACTTGATAATATCTGAAGAAAGAGGTTATGGCAATGCATGGCCTCGGCATCACGAATGACACGACCATCTGGCCACACGTACGGTGGAAACGATGCGACTGTTTTTTTATACGCATCCTTCCAGCCGGAAACTGAAACGCCGAATACCGGATTATCTTTCCACATGACCCACGAGACTTTCCAAATATTAACACGGTCATACATGCTGTCCAGATTAATTCGGTCATCTATTCCATCCAAGTTATCGAAGTTGGTGTATTTAACCCCTACTCCCATGAAAAGGCCCAACAACAAAAACAGCACCATTACAAGCTTACGGGGCAGTGCACGGTAAAGATAAAGGGTTCCGGCCATTAAAATACCAAAAATCGCACCAACTTGGGCAGTACGAATATGAAAAACGACAAGCATTATACAAGCAATACCACCGATACCAAAAAACACCGCGCGTCTTTTTAGCAGAAGATCCTTTGCAAGAAGGCCCCATGCCAGAAAAAAAGGCCCCGCATAAGCGGCAAAACTGGCGATTCGCTCTCCTTCCTTGAGTTTGTTGTCGTAGCGGGCTATACTTTTGCCAATAAGATCATGCCCAATCGAATATGCCAGCAGTGCATTGAGAGCTGCCCATAAGACGCCAGCACCCAACCCGATGATCAGGGGTCGAATTACATTTCGTCTCCGGGAGATATCTATAAACGCCGCGAAAAACAGTAAATGTCGTATCAAAACTACATCATGTGCCCACCCTTTGCTGCCCGGGCCGTTCCATAAAAGACTAACCAAAATACAACCATACAAGGCTAACCATCCCTGTAAAAGAGGATGTTTCACCAATGCTGGAATGGGATTTGATTTTGCAAGAATGGACCGGATAATCCAACACAGGCCAGTCATAGAAATCATGGCTTCGTAGCCAGCGTTGCCCACAGCAATTCCGATCGGCACCAATGCTCCGGAAAAAACGGCTATAGTATCAAAACGATCCACCCAGGTACTGGGCCCGTTATTTGTCATCAAACTGATACTCCTAAAGTTCACGAAAAACTTTCATGCCGGTTTTAATTCCTGTCAAAACAGACAGATGCTCCATTCTAAAGAATTGTATCAATAACAAATCTTGGCATTATACAAAGTCTGTTGCTTGAGTTTAAAAGTTAAAAGCGGTCCGATAATCCTTTTGAAGATTCATGGGGCCTGTCATTTTTTAAGGCGCTGTCTGGTCATAGCCGGCGTTTGCAAAAGCGGTTTTAATAATAGTTTTCAGGGCAGATTTTAATGAAGTTATGCTGAAATAGTGATCGAAAAGCTTTCGGGTTTCCCGGCCGCGTTTTTCAAGTTGGTGCGGTGCATTCAACCAGGTACGAACCATATCGGCCAGCGCCATGGGATCGCCCCCCGGAACCCAGCCGATCGTTTCGAAGCCTTCAAGGGAATCGTTGTAGGCCGGTGAAATACTAGTGATGACCGGGCGCCCCACCGCCATAGATTGAAACATCTTATTGGGAATCACAAGATCGGTCAAAACAGTGGGACCGAAAACGCCCAACATGATATGCGCCCGGGCAATGCGGTCCGGCAGGCTTTCGTAAGGTATCCAAGACTCGAAACGGATGTTCGGATAGTCGCGGGCCTCAATTTGCATCTTCTGCTTTATGTCGCCTTCTCCTAACAGCACCCAGTGGACATCAGGAGTGTTGAACTGTTTGGCGGCATTAATGATAACATCAATGCCGTGAAGTTCCAGAAAACTGCCGTAGAAAAGAAGTTCAAAGGGCGGATCCGGTTTGGGGGGCGGTTTCTCACTGAAAAGCGGCTGTTCCGCACTGACATACAACACATGAAGATTTTCAGGCCGGACGTTCAAGCGATCCTGAAAAAAGTGTGCGTGTGCCGCAGTATCCGCTATTACAACGTCTCCTTCCGCAAACAGACGACTCTCCCATTTTCTCCGATGTTCCGCTCCTGGTGAGTCTGGCGGCCATTTTTCCCGCTCGAAAACTTCTTTTTCATAAGCGGAAATCAAGGGGTCCAGCACGAGCGGCACATGCCACTTACGCGCCCAAAAGGCCGCAGAGCTAATATCACGATGTCTGAAGCAGGGCACAAACAGCAGATCCGCCCGTTTCGGCCGGCACATCAGCGATTCCAAAAGACCGAGCTGGCTGGAAAACGGATGAAAATAAACCACCTGCCATCCCAGATCCTCGAACAGCCGGCGAACGATCCGGTTTCGGGAGTACTCACTTTCAGTTCGTCCCCACCACAGTACCGTCGACATCAGGGGTGCACCTCCATCTTTTATGCTGCTCCCTCTAAATTTGAATCAGTTGATGATAATTCACCCATGATTATTGTGTTTTAAACGTGTTGCCGTGCATCATCTTTTCAAAATAAAGAATGGTATCTTTGAGTCCATTTTCCAGTTCGACGACAGGTTCCCAGGCCAGCAACTCCTTGGCGATGGTAATATCGGGTTTTCGTTTTCGGGGGTCATCTTCAGGCAGTATCTTATAATCGATTTTTGAGGATGACCCCGTCAGGTCGATTATCTTTTCGGCAAGCGCAAGGATTGTGAATTCCCCCGGGTTGCCAAGGTTAACCGGTCCGGTGATATCATCCGCTGTATTCATCAATCGGATGAACCCTTCAATGAGGTCATCGACATAGGCGAATGAGCGCGTTTGTAGCCCATCACCAAAGATTGTTAACGGTTTCCCATCCAGCGCTTGCATGATAAAATTGGATACAACCCTGCCATCGTTTGGGTGCATCCTTGGGCCATATGTATTAAAGATTCGGGCTACTTTAATTTTAAGATGGTGTTGCCTTCGATAATCAAATCAGGTTGGGGATGGATATCGGGATCGCCATAAACTTCAGAAGTCGATGCTTGAAAAATTTTTGCCCCAACTCTTTTTGCCAATCCAAGCATATTAATTGAACCATGTACATTAACCTTTGTGGTTTGCACCGGATCATTCTGATAATGGATAGGAGATGCCGGACAGGCCAAATTATAAATTTCATCAACCTCAACATAAAGCGGGAAGGTGATATCATGCCGTATCAACTCAAAATATGGATTGCCCAACAAATGACTTATATTTTGTTTGGTGCCGGTATAGAGGTTATCAACGCAAAGAACATCGTATCCATCGGTAAGTAAGCGTTCACAAAGATGGGACCCGAGAAACCCAGCCCCACCCGTAACCATTGCACGTTTTTTTAAATGCATCTTTTATAGTTCTCCAGCGGTTGCAATGTTAATCGACGGAACGGAAACAGGCGACGGCATTTTCAAAAATCCGGATCCCCTCCCCCATCCTGCCATTTTCGCTTACCCCGGCCCGTTTTCTCTTTTCCAGTTGCCGTGTCCAATCCGGATGATTGGTGACATGGTTGTATGCTTCCGGGTGCGGCATGAGGCCAAAGATGCGTCCGGTGGGGTCGCAGATGCCGGCAATATCAGCAATGGAACCGTTGGGGTTGTGAGGAAACGCACCGCCTGCCGATTTACCGTCCGGCGTTGCATATTGCAGGACGACCTGGTGGTTATCCGTCAGTGCTTTCAGCGTTTCGCTTTCCGAATAGAACTTTCCCTCACCATGCCTGACCGGAAGATCAAGGGTTTTTATGCCTCGGGTGAATACGCATGGAGAATCGGGATTGATCTTCACGCGCACCCATTGATCACGAAAATTGCCGCAGTCGTTATAGGTCAGGGCCACGGTGCGTTTGGTATAGTCCCTGTCGATCCCCGGCAGCAGACCAAGGTTGACCAGGGTCTGGAACCCGTTGCAGATACCGATGATCAGCTTTTCCGAAGCCACGAAATCGAGCAGTTTGTCGCCGATGTTCGTTTTCAGGCGCAGGGCCTGAATCACCCCGGCCCCATGATCGTCCCCCCAACTGAAGCCGCCGCCAAAAGCCAGGATCTGGAAATCGTCGAGGGACACGTCGCCGGCGATCAGGGCGTTGATGTGTGCCCGTTTAGGCCCCTTCCAGGCCGACTTCATCTCTTCAACAGTCAATGCCACGAGGCATTTACCATCAATGCCGGTAATTTTCAATTGCGGCGTCTCGGCCACATGTCCCACACAGGCTGCCGGCTGCCCGGCAATCAGCGCTTCGAAGGCATCCTGGTTGTCAGGCGCCACCGTGACAATAAACCGGCCGGCACTTTCCGAAAAGAGCAGGGTGTCGTCTCGATGGATGCCTTCCGACGGCATCTTGGCCAGGTCCACCGTCAGACCCAATTCACCACCCATGGCAACAAGGCCCAGATGAACGGCCAGCCCGCCTCGATAAATGCCATGGCAGGAGGCCATAAGCCCCTTTTTCACCGCTTCTGCCATGGCGCGATAGCAGGCTGCAAAGCCATCGGGATCGACGGTGGGAACATTTAATCCCACATGCCCCAAGTGCTCATAGTACTCTGACCCACCCAGCTCGTTTTTCGTGATCCCGACTACCCAGACCCGATCACCGGGAACTTTACAATCCATGGTGAGGCATTGGCGGACATCCTCAATCACACCGGTAACTGAGAATTGAAGCGTCTCCAGCGCAGAGACCTTGTGGGTTTCACCATAGCGGCCCGGCAGATGTCCATCCACGTACATGGAATCCTTGCCGGAGAGCAACGGAATGCCATAGGCCATGCACATCGCTTTGAGCGCTTTGCACGAACGCACCAGTTGGGCGGCCTTGTGCCTGCCGTCGGGGTTTTTCACCGGGTGGTACTGGATGTTGGGCCAGCAGAAGTTGTCCACCCCGCCAAGATGGTTCGGATCCCCGCCCACGGCGATGGCCCGGCGCACGGCCTCGTCAATGGTACAGGCGGTCATGTGATAGGCGTCGATGGTCGAATACATGGGGACCAGCGCCTGTGAGAAAACCAATCCCTGTTCCGATGTCAGCACCGGACGAATAACGGCTGCATCGGTGGGCACATCCCGCCCGGCGCCGATCAGGGGTTTAATCACGCTGGTACCCTGCACCTCGTGGTCGTACTGGCGGCACACCCACGCTTTGGAGCAGATATTCGGTCGTCCCAGCATATCCAGAATCAAGGCCGCGCAATTCTCCGGAACGCCCAGCACAGGCTCGGTCAGGCCACGCAACGCCGGCGCTTGCCAGACTGCCTCGAACTCCCACTTGGGAAAGGCGGATGTCAGCAGATCCAGATCGATATAGGCGCAGGTGGCGCCATTATAAGTGATATGCAGTTTGCCGGTATCGGTGTAGGTGCCGATCACGGTGCTCTCGACGGCATGCTGCCGGGACAGCGCCATGAAGCGCTCCAGATGCGTGGGATCGATGGCCACGGTCATGCGCTCCTGGGATTCGGAGATCCAGATCTCCCACTGGTCCAGACCGTCATATTTCAAGGGTACCTTCTCCAACTGGACGTCGCATCCATTGGAAAAAAGTGCGCTCTCGCCAATGGAGGAGGAGAGCCCGCCGCCGCCGTTGTCGGTGATAAAGCGGATCAGCCCTTCGTCACGGACTTCCAGCAGAAAATCGTGCATCTTCTTCTGGGTGTACGGGTCGCCGATCTGAACGTGGCCGGCAGGCGTGTGTTTGGAATGGTCTTCTGATCCGACGGTTCTCCGTTGATTTCTGCCGGCATGATACCCAGGGCCGTAACGAACACCAGGCATTTTCCCAGGTATCCCGGGTGAAACATGACCTGTCCGAAGGGCGTGGGAATGCCGCTCTTGTTGCCGCCGTCGCGCACCCCTTCGATGACGCCGTCCAGCAGCCGTTTGGGATGCAACCGAGGCTTGAGAACCCCGTCGTAGTCACGCGGTCCGACGCAGTAGCCGTAGCTGCCCATGATCAGTTTGGCGCCCTTGCCGGTGCCCATGGGATCCCGATAAATACCGACGATGCCGGTGATGGCGCCGCCGTAAGCTTCCATATTGGAGGGCGAGTTGTGGGTCTCCCCGGTAATCACGTAGTGGTGACGTGCGTCAAAACGCCCCACCCCCGCATTGTCCCACAGCACGGAGATCACCCATGGCTTTTTCGCTTTCAGATCCAGCGTGGGGCCTTCGATATAGGTTTTGAACAGGCTGTTAATCGTCTCCTCTTGTCCGGACCCCAGATCCCGGTAGTGAAACCGCCCGCCAAAGGTATTATGGTTGCAGTGATCGCTGCGAGCCTGGGAGATGTATTCCAGCTCCACATCTGTGGGGTCTGACAGCGATACCTGCCGGCGCTGGCGCTGGACATCCGGATTTAAAAAGTAGGACCGGATGGTGGGGATGTCCTTGGGGTTGAGGGATAGGCTACGCTCATCGCTGAGCCGGGCCAGCGTCTCATCACTGTCAATGGAGAGCGTGGCCACCTCGGGTTGGTGGTCAAGCATCACCTTGGGAACGATAAACCCGATGCCGGCGGCCGGATCCCACTGGCTTTTGTCAAACACCGCCCACTGCTGGATAATATCGTTGGCCAGCAGCTCACCGGCGATCTTCTCGGCATCCTGGCGGGTGACGCCGTTTCCCTTCAGGCAGTACCGTTTTGACGTATAGACGGCTTCGCCGGGTTTCAGTTGCAGACGCAGCAGGTCTTCCACTGCCTCAACGGCGGTGGCGCCGGGATTGTCCCGAACACCGGGACGGAACCCCACCCAGATGATCCAGTCAAAATCCACCTCCAGGGGCTGCAGGGACGACACCTGGGTCACCGGGTTGGTGAATATCTCGGTACGGACCCGTTCAACCTGACCGGGTGTCAAATCCGCATCGATGGTGACAATATGAATGGTGCGCACCTGATGCAGATCGATGTCAAAATAGTTCTTGGCTTTGAGACGAAGGGACTGCCCCTCTGCATCCAGAAGCTGCTCTTTTAATGTGATTTCGATTCGTTGCGGCATGGTTTACCCATTCAGATATGAATTTTGAATTTTTAGTGTTGAATTCTGTCTTATTTATAATTTTGAATGATGAATTATGAATTAATGTATCCTGTTTTTCTAAATCGATAGAATGCCTTCATTCAAAATTAAAAATTTATAATTCATCATTTGATTTTTAGCATCTGTCAACTGGAAAAGATCCGGGTAATATCGTTGTAGAACACAAAAATCATCAGCATAATCAGAATAAAAATACCGGCCTGCTGGGCGATCTCCCGCATGCGGGTGTTGATGGGACGCCGGATGGCCGCCTCGATTAAGAAGAACATCAGATGGCCGCCATCGAGAACCGGAATGGGCAGGAAATTGAGCACTGCCAAGTTGATGCTCAGCACGGCAATGAAAAAGATCAGGTTGGTGAGCCCCGCTTTTGCCTGCTGCCCCGCCATCTCCGCAATCATGATGGGGCCGCCAATTGTCTTGGTGGATACCGTCCCTTTGATCAGCTTGCCGATGCTCAAGATGGTCAGCCGGGAGATCTGGTAGGTCTGATCCACGCTGTCTATGACCGCCTGAATGGGTCCCCGTTTGAGGATGATGCGATCTGCCTCGGGGATATTGATGCCCGGAGTGGAAATGCCGATCCGGTAACTGTCCACCTTTTCCCCAAGCACGTTTTCCTCACTGTGCAGAACCGGCACGATCTCGACTGTAAGTGTCTCCTCCCCGCGGACAATCCGGACCACCAGCGGTTCACCCTTGCTTCGGGAGATGATCTCTTTCATCGTGTTCCAGCTGTCTACCCGGCGATTGTTGATGGCGACGATCAGATCCCCTTTTTGCATACCGGCTTTTTTTGCCGGGTAGCCATCGGCGACTTCACCGACCACGGCCTTCAGGGGCGCCAATCCGGAGAATCCGACGTCGTAGTAGGGGACATCGTCCCCCAGAATATCTTTGGCCACCTTGGACTGGGGGGTGACCGCAACATCGAAAAAGGTATCATCACGCTTGATGGTAATGCGCACATTACCGCCTTTGCCATCGGCGATCAGCCGGTTGATATCGCTCCAGGAGGCCACCGTTTCCCCGTTGATGACCACGACCACATCCCTGGTCTGCAGGCCCGCCTGGGCTGCCGGGCTTTCCTTGACCACGTGGTTGATCACCGGGCGGATATCCTCGGTGCCGATGAAGTAGAAAAAGCCGGTATAGATGATTACCGCCAGAAGCAGATTGAAAAATGGTCCGGCCGCCACAATCATGATTTTCTTGAACACATGTTTGTGGGTGAACGAATAGGGTATCATCTCCGGGTCAAGCTCGGCATCGGGTTCATCCCCCACCATCTTGACGAACCCCCCCAATGGGATGGCAGAGATGCGGTAATCGGTCATCCCCACGGTCCTGCCGAACAAGCGCGGTCCGAAGCCCAGGGAGAACTTCTCGACACCGACGCCAAAGAGCCTGGCGACAAGAAAATGGCCCAGCTCATGGAAAAAGATGAGAATGCCGAGGACGACAACAAAGGCAAAAATACTGGTAGTCATAGGCGATACGTTAACGCTCCTGCCGGCGGATCAGCGAAAGGGCCGTTTCTCTGGCCCAACGGTCCGCCTCGATAATCTGGCCAAGGTCTGCGCCATCTTCACCGGAATGGTGGTTTAAGGTCTGGTCGATGATCGGGTAAATCCCCGTAAACGGCAGCCGGTTGTCCAGAAACGCTGACACGGCCACTTCATTGGCGGCATTGAGCACGGCGGGCAGGGTTCCCCCCTGTTCACCGGCCCGATAGGCCAGGGTCAGGCAGGGAAACCGCTCCAGATCCGGATCTTCGAAGGTAAGCTGACCGATATGGGCAAAATCAGGCGATGGAACATCCAGCGGCAGTCGCCGGGGATGGGAAAGGCCGTATGCAATAGCCCCCTTCATGTCCGGTATGCCCATTTGGGCAATCACCGCACCGTCCTCATAGGTCACCATCGAGTGAACGATGCTCTGGGGATGGACGACGACCTTGATCCGGTGAAAATCTATATTAAAAAGCCACCTGGCTTCGATCACTTCCAGGCCCTTGTTCATCAAGGTGGCCGAGTCGATGGTAATTTTGCTGCCCATGGACCAGTTGGGGTGCCGAAGAGCATCTTTGGGGGTGATGGCGGAAAATTCCCCAGCCGGCCATTTTAAAAACGGGCCGCCGGATGCGGTCAGCAGGATCTCACGGATCCCGTTGTGACTGTGGCCCGCCAGGCTCTGGTAGATGGCGCTGTGCTCGCTGTCCACAGGCATCAGCTTGACGCCGCGGCCAGCGATTTTCGCCATCACAATGTCGCCGGCCATGACCAGGGTCTCCTTGTTGGCCAAGGCAATATCTTTGCCGGCATCGATGGCGGCCAGGGTCGGCACCAACCCGGCCGATCCCACCATGGCGCCCAGCACCATGTCGGTATCCGGACAGGTGGCCGCTTCAACATACCCCGCTTCACCAAAGACAATCTCCACGTCCATGGTGGGCGGCAGCAGCGCTTTCAATTGTCTGGCATGGTCGGCGTCATAAACGGCCGCCAGCCGGGGGGTGAACTGGACAACCTGCCGGGCCAGCACCGCTACATTGGTCTTTGCCGTGAGCGCGTTCACAGTGAACCGATCCGGGAATTGCCTTACAATTTCAAGGGCACTGGAACCAATGGAGCCGGTTGCACCCAGTATGGAAAGTGATTTCATGGTTGTTCGGTCTCTTGCGCCTCAATTGCGATCCCAATCAGAATATACTGATTTTCAGCAGATAGGCAAGCGGTGAGGCAAACAGTAGTGCATCCAGCCGATCGAGAAATCCCCCGTGACCGGGAAGCAGCGTCCCGGAATCCTTGATCCCTGCCGATCGTTTGAATTCAGAGGCAAACAGATCGCCCACCTGTCCTGCAATGCCGATGACCAGCGCAAAGACAATACATGGCAGGACCGTAAGCGAAGGAAGCAGCACCATTTTAAACAACAGGGCAACGATGATGTTAGCGGCCAGTCCACCGATGCTTCCCTCGATGGTTTTTTTGGGGCTGACCCAGGGGCAGAGTTTGTGGCGGCCCAAATAGGACCCCGAATAAAACGCGCCGGTATCGCCGGCGGCAACGATGCAAAGAATCCAGAAAATCCATTGGGCCCCGCTCTCGCCGAGTCGGATGAGGATTAAAAATGAAAGAAAAACAGGAATATAAACCAGCCCCAACACCTGCTTGGCCACCAAATGGGGGGCATAGGTATCGTTTTTGAAAAGGGGCAGGGTCAATCCGGCCACAAGGATGAGGTCCACGGCAACGATCAGCGGGGCATGGACCATCCCTCCCCGGTGAACCGTCCCCACGATGACCGGTGCCAGGCAAAGCCCAAGCAGGGGGATCAGTCGCACCAGACCATCCGCATCCGGTTTGAAAACCGCCCGGTAATACTCCCACAGGGTCACCACGCTGACTGCGGCGATCAGCAGGGAGAAAACCATACCGCCTGCCGAAACCAGCAGATAGATAATGGGTACGGCAACAATTCCGGTGATCCAGCGTTTCAGGTGCATGGCATTTTAGTATCTTAATCCTGAAATTTGTTGTTTCCGGTTTATTCGGGTTAGGGCCTCCGATGTCCGCGCTATGTTGAGGTGACGGCGCCGTAACGACGCTCCCGATTCTGGTAGTTCTCCAAGATTTGCACGAACTCATCTTCGCCGAAATCGGGCCAGAGGGTCGGTGTAAAAAAGATTTCTGAATAGGCAATCTGCCAGAGCAGGAAATTGCTGATTCGCATTTCACCGCTGGTCCGGATCAACAGGTCCGGGTCCGGTATGCCGCGGGTGTACAGGTGATCGGCAACCATCTCGGGCGTCACCGCAGCCGGATCGATGGCTCCCTTTTGGGCTGCAAAAGCAATCTGTTTGACCATATCGACGATTTCCGCACGGGCCCCGTAACTGAGCGCCAGATTTAAGACCATCTTCTTGTTGTTTGCGGTGGCAGCCATGACCGCCTCCAGGTTTTCGCGGACCTCTTTGGGCAGCCGGTCAATCTGGCCAATGGTGTTGAGCCGGATTTCATTTTCGATAAGCGTCTGCCGTTCGGACTTTAAAAAACGCCGGAGCAGCAGCATAAGTCCTGAAATTTCAAGCTGGGGCCGCTGCCAGTTTTCGGTGGAGAATGCGTAGAGGGTAAGCGCGGCGATATTGAGCTTGCGGGCGGTTCGCACGATAATCCGCACGGCTTCCGCCCCTTTTTCGTGCCCTTTGATGCGGTTCAGCAGGCGTTTTTTGGCCCAGCGGCCGTTGCCGTCCATGATGATGGCAACGTGTTTGGGCATTCGGTCGGGGTCGAGTTCATTCTGCATTGAAGAGGATGAACTAGAATTCAAGGATCTCTTTCTCTTTGTTTTTGTATATCTCGTCTATCTTGGTGATATACTTGTCGGTGATCTTCTGCACACTGTCCTGAGCCTTGAAGGCGTCGTCTTCCGAGATGTCGCCGTCTTTCTTAAAGCCCTTAAGCAGTTCATTGGAATCCCGACGGATGTTGCGCGTGGCGATTTTGTGTTCCTCACACATCTTGCTGACCACTTTGACCAGCTCTTTGCGGCGCTCCTCGGTCAACGGCGGGATGGATATTCGGATCAGCTTGCCGTCGCTGGACGGGGTAAGACCAAGATCGGACTTGAGAATGGCCTTTTCGATCTCCTTGATGGCAGAAACATCCCAGGGTTGGATGATAATCAAGCGGCTTTCGGGCACCGATAACGACGCCATCTGGTTCAGCGGAGTCTGCGTACCGTAGTAATCCACCCGGATACCGTCCAAAAGTGATAGAGACGCCCGTCCGGTCCTCACCCGCTTGAGTTCGTTTTCAAGATCACTAATGGTTTTCCCCATCCGCTCTTTGGTTTCCTGAAATGTGGATTCGATCATAGCTTAGGCACCTCGTTGACACGGGGTTAGGGTCTGTCTAAGTGAGTTGATGCGTCAGGCACGGTCGAACAGAAGTTTATCCGTCGATGGTGGTTCCGACGTCTTCTCCGTTGACCACCTTTCGTATGTTTCCCTTTTCCTTTAGGTTGAACACCATCAACGGCAGCTGATTGTCCATGGCCAGGGAGATCGCCGTCATGTCCATGACTTTCAGCTGCCTTTCGAGCACTTCCATATAACTGATGGTTTTGATGAACCGGGCATCGGCATTGCGCTCCGGATCGGAATCATACAGCCCGTTAACTTTGGTGGCTTTGAGCAGAATCTGGGCGTGAATTTCCTTGGCACGGAGAACCGCCGCCGTGTCGGTGGTGAAATAGGGATTTCCGGAACCGGCGGCAAAGATGACAACCCGCCCTTTTTCCAGATGCCGCAATGCACGGCGAAGGATATACGGTTCGGCCACCTCATGCATGGAGATGGCCGTCTGCACCCGGGTCTGAATGCCCCGTTTTTCAAGTGCGTCCTGGAGGGCCAGGCTGTTGAGCACCGTGGCCAGCATCCCCATGTGATCGGCCGATGTCCGCTCCATGCCAAAGGAACTGGCCGCCACGCCGCGAAAAAAATTTCCGCCGCCAACCACGATGGCCAGCTGCACATCCAGGTCAACGACGGCGCGGACCTCTTCCGCCACGTAGGAGAGCATGCTGGGGCAGATGCCGAAGTCCTGATCGCCCATCAGGGCTTCGCCGCTCAGCTTGAGCAGGATCCGTTTGAATTTGGCCGCCACCGTTATTCCGTTCCGATCTGAAATCTGGCGAATCGTTTGATGGTAATTTTTTCACCGGTTTTGCCAATCACTTCATTCAGGTAGTCGGCAATGGTCTTGTCCGGCTCCTTGACGTACTGCTGATTCATCAGGCAGCTTTCCTTGAAGAACTTGTTCAGCTTGCCTTCGGTAATCTTCTCGACCATCTGCTCAGGTTTGCCCATCTCAAGAACCTGTGCCTTGTAAATTTCACGTTCCCGGTCAATCATCTCCTGGGGAACATCTTCGGCAGCAATGCCCACCGGATTGGTGGCCGCGATATGCATGGCGATGTTTTTGGTAAATTCATTGAAATCATCCGTCTTGGCCACAAAATCGGTTTCACAGTTCACTTCCACCATGACACCAATCTTGCCGCCCATGTGGATGTATGACTGCACGGTGCCTTCGGAAGTGGCACGGCCGGCCCGTTTTGCTGCAGTGGCAATTCCTTTCTTTCTCAGAAAATCGATTGCCTTTTCAAGGTCGCCGCCACACTCGCCCAAGGCGGCTTTACAATCCATGATACCGGCTCCGGATTTTTCCCGGAGTTCTTTCACCATTGCTGCACTGATATCTGACATGTGAATTATTCTCCCGTCGATTCTGCTTCTGAAGGCGCTGTTTCCTCTGTGGACTCAATATTTTCTGAGGACGCTGCTTCCTCTGTGGGTTCAATATTTTCGGCCGCGGCGGTCCCTTTGCGGATGATTTCGACCACCGGTCCGTCGGTGCCATCGGAAATCACTTTACGTTCACCGGGTTTGAGTTCTGCCGCGGCGGTCTCCAATTCGGATTCTTCTTCACCCTTGTCCGCCTCTGCCTGCTGGCGCTCCTTGTATCGGTCTTTTCCTTCGATACAGGCATCGGCCATTTTCGAGGAAATCAGCCGGATGGCACGAATGGCGTCGTCATTTCCGGGAATGACGTGATCGATTTCATCGGGATCGCAGTTGGTGTCCACGATGGCCACGATGGGGATGCCCAGACGGCGTCCGTCCAGTTTGACGCGCTCCTTTCCCAATTTCAGGCCCTCTTTCTTGGGAAACAGGCTGATTGAACCATCGTTATCGATGGTGTTGAGGTAGTTCAGCCGGTCGACACTCTTTTTAATGGTCTGGAAATTGGTCAACATGCCGCCCAACCAGCGGTTGTGAACATAGAACATCTCGGCACGGTTGGCCTCTTCGTAAATGGATTCACGGGCCTGCTTTTTCGTTCCCACAAACAGGACCGATTTCCCGGCCGCAACCGTGTCCACGATGAAGTCGTAAGCATCCCTGAACATCCTCACGGTTTTTTGCAGATCGATGATGTAGATGCCGTTTCTGGCCCCAAAAATGTATGGTTTCATCTTGGGGTTCCACCGTTTGGTCTGGTGGCCAAAATGGACACCGGCTTCCAGCAGCTCTTTCATTGTCACGTAAGCCATTGTTTTCTCCTTGTTGGTTGGTTTTTCCCTCGCCCGCTTCACCCCTGAATCCGACTTTCCACAGAAAGCACCGGGATCAGGTCCACAGACGTGTAGTTTAGAAACGAGTTTACTTACCAAAATTAGTTTTAGGTCGCAAGCCTAAAATGACGATTCTTCGATTCGTCAGGTGATTAGCCCGAAGGCTGAAGGCAGTTAGGAACCATAAACCAAAGACCAGAAACCAGCGATGCAACCGTTTCCAACACCCCAGGCCCAGCCAGTCCAACCAACCAACTAACTAACCAACCAATTCAACCAATCAAACCAATTAAACAAAACAACCAGTCAACCCTTTTTGACCATCACCGCAACCCGATCGTGTCCGCTGTAATCCTTGATGATTCGCGGGGGTCCGTATTGGCCGGCTTCCCTGGCGATGGACTGGGTGTCCATTTTCTGGTCATAACCCATCTCCAGCGCGACCAGGCCGCCTGCTCTCAGATAACGGTGGGCCGATTCGATGATGCGTCGAATGCACTTCAGACCGTCGCCGCTTCCATCCAGGGCCATCTTGGGCTCGTGATTGCGGATTTCCGGCTGCAGACCGTTCATATCGCGGCTACGGATATAGGGCGGGTTGGAAACGATGAGGTCGAACATATTCCGGTCCGGCACAAGGGCCGCATCCCAGTCCCCGCAAAACCAGTCGATTCGATGATCCACCTTGTGTTTTCGGGCATTTCGCCGGGCCATCGGCAAGGCCGCCGCGGATCGGTCCATGGCCACGTATCGATGCTCGGGATGCTCGTGGGCCAGAGCAATGATGATGGCACCGGATCCAGTACCCATTTCCAGCACCCGTTTTTGTGATCCGGCGTGATCGTCGAGGAAAGGCAGCACCGCCTCCACCAGGCATTCGGTCTCCGGCCGGGGAATCAGCACCGACGGGTTCACCGCCAGTTCTAAGGACCAGAATTCCCGGATCCCGGTGATATAGGCTACCGGTTCACTGTCCACCCGCCTTCTGATCAATGATTTGAATCGCTTCAATTCATCTTCACACAGGGGCTGGTCGTAGTTCAAATAGATGTCGATGCGCCGGATGTCCAAGGTATGGGCCAGCAGGATTTCCGCTTCGCTTCGGGCATTTCCGACCTGATGGTTCTTAAAATATCCGGCCGTCCACTTCACCAGGTCCAGAACGGTCCATGGTGACAGTCTATGCGTCGACGCGTTCGGCATGCTGAAGCGCCTGGCTCTGATAATAGGTGATCAGCGGATCGATGACCTCGTCCACATCGCCCTGGAGAATGGTTTCCAGTTTATACAGGGTCAACCCGATGCGGTGGTCGGTGACCCGGGCCTGGGGAAAATTGTAGGTCCGGATCCGCTCGCTGCGGTCGCCGCTGCCCACCTGGTTTTTGCGGTTCTGGGAGCGCTGCTCGTTCTGCTCCCTGACCATCTGGTCAAACAGCCGGGAGCGTAGCACCTTCATCGCTTTGGCCTTATTCTTGTGCTGGGATTTTTCATCCTGGCAGGTCACCACCAGGCCGGACGGCAGGTGCGTGATGCGCACCGCCGAATCGGTGGTGTTGACGGACTGGCCGCCGGGTCCCCTGGGTCTCGGTGGCAGGCACCCGCTGAACCCGGTGGGTGCCGCTCTCGAATTTTAAGCGGCTATACGCCCCTTTTCCGTTGATGCTGGCAATGATCTCCTTGAGCCCCCCCACGCCGGTCGTATGATGGTCCATCACCTCTACCTTCCATCCTCGGGCATCTGCATATCGCTGGTACATCTTGAACAGGTCGCCGGCAAAGAGTCCGGCTTCATCGCCACCGGTACCGGCGCGAATTTCCAGGATCACATTCTTGTCGTCCAGCGGATCCTTTGGAATCAAAAGTATTTTTAACCCCTCTTGCAGCCTGTCCTTCTCCTGCTCCAGCCAATCAACCTCCTCGCCAGCCATCTTCTTCATCTCGGGATCTTCATCATGGAGCAGTTCAATGCTGTCATCCAGTTCCCTGTCCACCCGCTTGAATTCCCTGAATGCGGCGACAATGGGTGAAATCTCCGCGTGTTCGCAAATGTACTGTTGGTAGGCGTCTCTGTCCTGAACCACCTTGGGGTCGGACAGTAGCCGCTCCAACTCCTGGAAACGATCTTCAACACCTTTTAATTTATCAAACATGTCGCACCACCAATTCACGACGGGAAACCACCGTAACCATTCAACGGTTTTTCAAGGGTGGCATAACCGTTCGATATTGTAAGGGTACTGGAATGTTCAGGGCGGGCACGCCCCGGTGCCCTTAGAACACCGGGCACCGGACGCAGCCTGAAGGAAGACAGGGCAGAAGTGCTACTGATTCTGGAATTTTTCGTATTTTTTTCTGAACCGCTCGATACGACCGGCCGTATCCACCAGCTTCTGCTTGCCGGTAAAAAACGGGTGACATTTGGAGCAGATTTCCACGCGTATGTCTTTTTTCGTGGAACCGACCTCGATGCTGCTGCCGCAGGCACACTGAATGGTTGTATCGGAATAATCCGGATGGATGTCGGTTTTCATTGGTATTTCAACCCCCTGTAAATATTTTATGCGTTCATTGAGTCCAAGAACTCTGTATTATCCTTTGTTCCGTTCATTTTTTCAAGTAAAAATTCGAGGCTGTCCGACGGATTTAAGGAGGCGAACAGTTTTCTGAGAATCCAGACCCGGTTCAAGGCGTTTTCATCGAGGAGCAGTTCCTCCTTGCGGGTACCGGATTTCTTGATGTCGATGGCCGGGAAAATGCGCTTGTCAGCCAGGCGGCGATCCAGTTGAATTTCCATGTTGCCGGTGCCTTTGAACTCCTCGAAAATCACTTCATCCATGCGTGAACCGGTATCCACCAGGGCGGTGGCGATGATGGTCAGACTACCTCCTTCCTCGATGTTTCGGGCGGCACCGAAAAAGCGCTTGGGCCGCTGCAGGGCGTTGGAGTCCACACCACCGGAGAGGCTCCACCAGCCGCTTGGCCTTTTCGATGACCATCTCGGCCACCTGGACATGGCGCTCTGCCGGTTCGTCAAAGGTAGAGCTGATGACCTCCCCATTCACCGATCGCTGCATGTCTGTGACCTCTTCCGGGCGCTCGTCGATAAGCAGAACAAAGAGCACGATATCCTTGTGATTTTTTACAATGCAATTGGCAATGCATTGAAGCAGCATGGTTTTACCGGAACGGGGCGGCGATACAATGAGCCCGCGCTGGCCGAAGCCGATGGGCGTCAACAGATCCATAATCCGGGCGGAATAGTTCTCCGGGTCGGTCTCCAGATTCACTTTGCTATCCGGATACAGGGGCGTCAGGTTGTCGAAAAGGATCTTTTCCCGAGCCACTTCCGGATCTTCATAGTTGACGGCCTCTACCTTCAGCAGGGCAAAATAACGCTCGGATTCCTTGGGCTGACGGATCTGGCCGGAGACGGTGTCACCGGTTCTCAGGTTGAACCGCCGGATCTGCGACGGTGAGACATAGATATCGTCGGGGCCGGGCAGGTAGTTGTAGCTCGGTGCACGGAGAAAACCGAATCCGTCGGGCAAAATTTCCAGGGTTCCCTCCCCGAAAATCAGTCCGTTTTTTTCAATCTGTGCCTGGAGCAAAGAAAATATCAGCTCCTGCTTTCGCATGCCGGCAGCCCCGTCAATATTGAGCTGCTTGGCCAATTTGGTCAGTTCATTGATCTTTTTGTTTTTCAATTCTACGATGTTCATCAACACACCCCGTTTTAGGATTGATAATCACCCACAATCTGCAAGTTTTGCCCAGCAAAAGAGTTCTATATGAAAACAACAGCGACCCCGGTTTCCGGTTTTCTAAAATGGCGATAAGGTTTTACACCCTAACCCAGCATGTCGGATTTCACTTTGCAACGGTGCCTTTCGGGTGAATTGGGTTGGACTGTTGGATTTTTTTGGAGGAATCTGCGTGTTTTTGTGATAGAAGTTATTTGAATTTACCCTACCAGACGGGCCTGCCCGTGAGAATATTCAAATTTGTTATACCATGAACCCGCCGGTGTCAAGGGAATTTGAACCTGCTGAAGCGTTGTTTGGCCTCACCGGCAGATCACCCGGCAGCACCGGCACATGCCGGAAACCAATTTGTATGCGAAATGACTGAATTAGCAGACATCAACCTTGATTTTCTGCCTGACAATCCTGACGGCGTCTACCTGGTAGGCGGAACAGTGCGCGATCTGCTGGCGGGTCATCCCCCGGCAGACATCGACCTTGTGGTCAACGGGGATATCGCCCATGCCGCAAGGCAAATCGCGGAAAAAACCGGGGGCAGGATCATCGATTTGGGGAAAAAGGGGTTTAACGTCCTGAGGGTTGCATCGCCGAACACGACCATCGACATCACACCCCTTGACCATCCGTCCATCGAAGCAAATCTGCTGCAGCGGGATTTTACGATCAATGCCATGGCTTACGACGTCAAGGCTCGGCGCCTGGTGGACTGCACTGGCGGGCTGGCGGATATGCAGCAGAAAATGATACGCATGGTTTCGCCATCGGTCTTTGAAAACGACCCGGCCAGACTGGTTCGGGCCTACCGGATGGCGGCTGTGTTTCATTTTTCCATATCCGCCAAGACCCAGGATACCATCGGCAGCTATCGCCACCTTGTCGGCACCGTCGCCGGGGAACGGGTCTGGGTGGAACTCATCAAGATATTCAACACAGCCGATTCCACACCCACCATTATGAGTATGGCGGACAGCGGACTGCTCACAGCGATTTTCCCGGAACTGCAACCCGCCATCGGGTGCACACAGAACCGCCACCACCAGTTCGATGTATTTGATCACAGCCTCCGGGCTTATGAAAAGCTGGAAACCCTGCTTGCCGGGTTTGGCAACCGTTTTCCGGATCTGGCAGCGATCGCCAAACAAGCGGATCTGTCCGGCCACGCGGCCATGTTAAAATATGGCGCCCTGCTTCACGATGTGGGAAAGCCGGCTACCAGGCAAGTTGACAACAATGGACGGGTCCGCTTTCCCGGGCACGCCGGAAAAAGTGCCGACATTGCCGCGAGGATCAGCAGACGGTTAAGGCTGTCTAAAAAGCAGCGTGATGTTTCAGATGCCATTATCCGGCACCATATCCGGACCCTTTTCCTGTTCCTTTCATCCGAAAACGGAAGCCTTGGCCGTCGCGGTATCATCCGTTTTTTTAACCGGTGCGGCGACTTGACCCTACCGATCATCGTCCATACCATGGCGGATATCATGGCAAAGGGCAAGGTCCTGCAGGACAGAGATAACGGCTTCATTTCCTTTTGCGATCGTCTGATCAACGTATACATCGACTACAAAAATCGACAGGCGACCCTGCCGCCGCTGATCAGCGGGCACGATCTCATTTCGGTTTTCGGCCTCTCCCCTTCCCCCCGATTCAAACAAATATTGAAGCAGGTGGATGAACGGCGGCTTTCCGGCGAATTGGCCACCCGCGATCAGGCCCTGGCCTGGGTCAGCACCACCCTTATATCGAAAGTCCGAGGACGGAGGTCGGACGACAGAAGTCGGAACTCAGAACCCTGAACCAGAACCCAGAACCCTGAACCGCACCTTAGCTTGACAAGCCCCCATCATTTCTGTACTAACGCGAGTAGCTGGAGAATTCACACTTCGGTGCCAGCCCGCCTGAAATCAATCATTGATGCGGTCCATAACTGCACGAAACGAAAAAGAACGGCACACGACGATTGCACGGAAATCCCACTTTCTGGTCTAAGGGACCCGGCATCGCGGTGCGATTGGTATTATCAATGATCCTGTGGAAGCGAACGGGAAACAGAAAGGAGAATGTGAATGAACATCTTGTTTTTTGGCCCCAACGGTAGCGGCAAGGGTACGCAAGGCGCAATCTTGAAAGACAAATACAACACCCCCCACATTGAGTCCGGGGCGATCTTTCGTGACAACATCGGCAAGGGGACCGAGCTGGGCACCAAGGCGAAATCCTACATCGACAAAGGCGACCTTGTGCCTGACGAGATCACCATTCCCATGATCCTCGACCGGCTGCAGCAGGACGACTGCAAAAACGGCTGGCTGCTGGATGGATTCCCCCGGAACAAAAACCAGGCCATCAAACTGGATGAAGCCCTTAAAAA
>JABZFO010000049.1 GCA_014237405.1 Desulfosarcina sp.
GGCGTCTTTTTCATCTTCTGTAGATTTTCGATTTTACTTCAGTGGGCTCTCCTTTTGATACGCTCTCAGGCTCACCAGCACCCAATGCACTGGCTGCCGCAAAATGTTGTTTATGTAAAGCCGGCGGCCCTGATTGCCTGAGGAAAATTGATGACATGTTTCAGGTGCGCATTATACCCGACAAATCTGTACACAATGCGCCGACCCGTTTTGATCACAAGGCACGGTATGCGAATCGCCATATTTATAAACCGTTTAAATTCCATGCGTGTGATTGCAAGGCCTAAGGGCCGGTACGGTAGAGTTGAGATGGAAGGGCGGTTGAGGGTAGCGATGAAGGATTTTTGAAGGCCGGTGCAGGTCTCCGGTTAAAATGAACTTCGGAATGTAACAGGGGATTGAGTCGTAAGGCCGGTTCCTTGTTTTTTGTACTGTGGTAATAAGGCACGTAACCCAAGGGAGTTCGAATATTGGGGGGATAAACAAATTGAATAAGCTGAATCAGATAAATTATTTATTAAAATAATACGAAATGGCTTTTAAGGTGAATGGCTCCGGTACCTTAGACCCAACTTTAATATCATTTTTAGTTAGCTGTATATTTGGTGGATCGAGCGAATGGGAAAGATATTTCAAATTTATATCCATTCCCTTGTTTGTGTCCTTAAAAATGTCTTTATCTACTGTGATTTTGAAGTCAATCGGCTGTTGCGAATTTAATGTAGTGAAAAGGAGATAGTAACAATATGTCTTGTTTCCATCAATCGCATATAAAATCGAAGCTAAATAGATGTATTTAGGATATTTATTACTGAACTTAAATGAATAAAAGTCGTCTAATTTTTCAGAACCTATTTTAACATAATCCTTCAAAAGTGGTGCATTTTTGGACCAGATTTTAATCCAAATGGAATGTAACTTTCCATCGGTAGCATTTGTTATTGTGAAATGGCATATTTTCCCAACACCATTTCTTAAATGAAAATTAGAAGGTTCAATATTGATTGGATCGGTTACAACAGGAATTTTTTCAGATGGGGTCTTCAAAAGGCTGATAATCCATGCCCATGGGTCAATCCTGTTTTCCCATATTCTCTTAACGGCAAAGTAACCAATTCCAAATAGAATAAAGCAAACAATTGCTATCGTTATTATTTTAATAATTGTATGTTGCATAAATTAATAATAAATATTTCATCTTAATAAATGGGGGAGATGTAAATTTATTGGGATCACTAATGGTATTAACCACTGTTGTTAGTAAATATCGGAACTGCAGATAAATGGCAAACAATTATTCGACCGAGGACTCCATAGTTGTCCATTGCATCAGGCTATTTTAGTGGCACAACCTCAAGCATTTACCTATTTGGTGCTGGCGACAATATATGGCGCATTTGTGCATCATCGAACAGCATATTTAACCGATTCAACAATGGTGTAATTGCAGAGACGGTTATATCATTCGCAAAGTCCGTAGTTACAGGGAGTGCGTAATCATATCGAAGGGTCAAAATGAGGTAGGGAACCTGCCATTACAGCTTGATCCCCTGTTTTTATTTTGGCAGGCCAGGAGACACCCCCCACCCCCAACACCCGGATTTGGAGTCCGGTGTGATGTCGAATCGAGTCCATGACATTCGTGGGGGAATTTGTTCGATATACCCTGTTTTACTTGCTTCGTGGTGGGTATAGTGGTGGGTATGTATTTTTTGCACAAATAAAAAGGGACTCACAATTGACTGTAAGCCCCTGATTTTATTCCTGGTGATCCCAGGGGGATTCGAACCCCCGTTACCGGCGTGAGAGGCCGACGTCCTAAACCACTAGACGATGGGACCATGAAAAACAGTGGTTTCCATATAGAAAAGAACGATCTTTGTCAAATGGTATTTGAACCTGGAAAACCCCTGAGTTGCTTGAATCCGGGGTCTATCATTCAATCGGTTGGCGATTCGGCTGCGGGCCGTTTGCCCTTTCTGAAGCCGAACAGAAAATAAACGACCACCCCGATGAAAGGGACCAGGGCCACGATAAAGGCCCACAGGGCTTTCATTTCTATGGAACCGAAATCCTTGCGGGCGATGTCCAGAAGGGCCATGCAGGTCATCAAAAAAAACGCAACGCCGGTAAGCACGATTATCATGCCGGTGCTCATGATGGATCAGCCTTTCAATTTTCCAACCATAATGTTTCAGGTAGCTGGCAATGCTGGAGATGGCATCGGCGTGGACAAACAGGTCCACCTGACCATCGGCGTTGCCGTCTTTACCATAAGGGGCGATATTGCTTGGCATGAACTGGGAGATCCCCATGGCGCCGGCATAGGAGCCTTTGATGGTGGTGGGGTCCATGCCTTCCTTTTCCGTGTAGGTTAAAAAGGCTTTGAGTTCCCGGTAGGCCCAACTGGATTTCTGGTCCGCCTTTTTTTCAAACTTCTTTCTGGACATCCTTCTGTCGTTGTCGGGCAGGTTGTCCCAGATGATCTGGCGGGGTTTTTCGTCGGCCATGGCGGACAGCGTGGCCAGGGTGTTGATCACCGACTTTTTGCCCATATAAGTGCCAAGCTTGGTCTCCACCAGGATGATGGCGGTGATCACCTCCTTGTCGACCCCGTAAGCGTTCTCCGCGAATGCCAGTGCCTCCTGGTGCTTCTTCATGTACTTTCTGGCCGACGAAATCGACCATATTCGGGTGAACTGCTTGTAGTTTAGCGTGGCCTCGTTGTGCATGAAATAAGCGCTGACGCCCCCCTCTTCGAAGGATACATCAGGGCTGGAAAAGATGGCCTTGATGCGCGTGCTGTCAAATCCGTCTTCGGTCAGTCGCTTTTCGAGGGATTGAAAAGGATCCGGAGAATCGGCGGCAATTGCAGAGACAAACAGTCCCGTCAACAGCACGAACAGGATGGCCGCGCTACTGGTGTTGAACCGTTTGCATGCGCTTCGAAAGATATCCTTGAACAACATAACGCTCCTTTATTTTTTGCACACAACCGTATTCAAAGCAAAAGGGTCTCACGCCGCCGATGGGAAAAACCGGTCAAATGCTGATATCCGGCGGTCTCAAGAAGATCCCTGGCCTTATCAAGATCCCTGCCGACCGATTCTGGGGAATGGGCATCGGAACCGGTCACCACGGGAATCTGAAGCTGTGCACACCGGCCAAGCAGATCGTTTTCCCGGATTTTTTCCAAAAGGTTCAAAAAACCTTTTACCACAGGCGGCGAGGGACGTTTGTTGTACTTTTTAGGCAGATCAAGATGACATACCACATTAAAGTAATCATAATCCAGCATAGATTCCAGCACGCGGAGGTATTTCGGGTAGACCACGTCGGCGCTGATTTCGCCGCGACCCCAGGCTGATTGCCGGGTCACTACATCCTCGCCATCGAGAAAATGGATGGAACTGCCCACCACATCGAGGTCGAAGGTGTTTACGATATCTATGCACCGGTCCACATGGCGGGGTGAAAAGTCGATTTCCAGCCCCACTCGGACGGTAATCTTCTCCCGGTACTGCCGGGCCAGCCGGCGGGCCGAATTCACATACATGGGTACTTCCCGAGGGAACATGGCGTTGTGACGCCCCGCCTCCTGGAAAGTCAGATGATCCAGAAAACAAATGGTGGAAAGTCGCTTGGCCACTGCCGCCCGCACGTACTGCTCCATGGTGCCGGTGGCGTGGTTGCAAAGGCTGGTATGGACGTGGTAATCGATCATCGCGGCCTTTAATTGACATGCAGGCCGGTCCCGTGTCAAATCAATGCTTCGCCTAGCCTTGAAAACGGAACTCAGGAATAACTATTATTTTTGTTTAAACTATCGATAAAAATGGCACGAAAAACCGCAAAAACCCTCTTTGTCTGCCAATCCTGCGGGTATGAATCCGCCAAGTGGATGGGCCGGTGCACCGAATGTGGCGCCTGGGACACTTTTGTCGAGGAGGTGCGACGGCCGGCAGTGGCCGGCAATAAAACAATGGCCGGCAAGGGCAACCGCCCTGTTCCCATCGACGCCATCGAAATCACCGATGAACCGCGGCTGTCCACCGGCATCGAAGAATTCGACCGGGTGCTGGGCGGCGGTTTGGTGGCCGGCACCCTGGTGCTGATCGGCGGCGATCCGGGCATCGGCAAATCCACTGTGATGCTCCAGGCCCTGCACGGCATCGCTACCACCGGCCGCAAAGTGCTTTATGTCTCCGGCGAGGAATCGGTGCCCCAACTGCGCCTTCGCAGTCGCCGGCTGGAAACCGCATCGTCCAACCTGCTGGTGGTATCGGAAATCGACATTGATGCGGTCATGGCCATGGTGGAGAGCGAAAGGCCGGATGTACTGGTGGTTGACTCCATCCAGACCATGTTCAGCCCGGAGATCACCTCAGCCCCGGGCAGTGTGAGCCAGGTGCGCGAGTCTGCCATGCGTCTGATGCTCATGGCTAAGCGCACGGGAATCCCCACCTTTCTGGTGGGCCATGTGACCAAGGAGGGCGCCATTGCCGGCCCCCGGCTGCTGGAGCACATGGTGGACACGGTGCTCTACTTCGAAGGGGACCGCAACCACGTGTTCCGCATCCTGCGGGCGGTGAAGAACCGCTTCGGCTCCACCAACGAAATCGGCGTCTTCGAAATGAGGGAGAGCGGATTGCGTCAGGTGGCCAACCCGTCGGCCGTGTTCCTGTCCGAACGGCCGGAAAACGCCCCCGGCTCCGTGGTGACGGCCAGCATGGAGGGCACCCGCCCCATCCTGGTGGAGCTTCAGGCCCTGGCGGCCAGCACCAGCTTCGGTACGCCCCGGCGGACTATCCTCGGCCTTGACCAGAACCGGGTGGCCCTGCTGGTGGCCGTGATGGAAAAGCAGCTGGGCATGCACCTGATGGGCCACGACATCTTCATGAACGTGGCCGGCGGTGTGAGAATCATGGAGCCGGCCGTGGACATGGGAATCGTATCTGCCATCGCCTCCAGTTTCCTGGACCGGCCCATTCGCAAGGACACCATGGTGCTGGGCGAGGTCGGGCTGGCCGGAGAGGTGAGGGCCGTAGGCAACGTGGATATCCGCGTCTCCGAAGCCAAGAAGATGGGCTTCACCCGGTGTGTAGCCCCGGCGGGCAGCCTGAAGCGGCTGCGCCGGCCCAAGGGAATCACCCTGGAAGGGGTGGACACCATGGCCGCAGCCGTGGAGCTGCTGTTCTGATTCCATTTTGCATTCAAGCCCTACCGGTGTTGGTTGCGTCGTCGACTCCTCGACGATCGGTTGAAGGTCGACTGCGTCGTCTCCTCCTTGCCGCCTTGGTATCATCTTGAATGCAAAGCGGAATGACAACACACTTATTATATTAGGTATTGAGATCGCCCTGCACGGGTGGTTTGACTTGACTTGAACAGGGCGAAAAGATATGAAGCGATCATCTCACAATAAAAACTCGTGGGCGGATCACTATACCCGCCGGGCCAAAAAGGATAACTTTGTGGCCCGTTCGGTTTACAAGCTTCAGGAGATTCAGAAAAAGCACCGGATCCTCGGCCGGGGGGCACGAATCCTGGACCTGGGTTGTGCGCCGGGTTCGTGGCTGCAGTTTGCCGCCCAAGCGGTCGGGCCCGAAGGCCGGCTGGTGGGAATCGATCTGACGCCGATCACCATCAACCTGCCGGACACGGTAACCGTGATCACCGGCGATGTGTTCGACCTGGAAGGCCACCTCGCCGAGCTGGGGCAGACTCGCTTCGATGTGGTGCTCAGCGACATGGCGCCGGCCACCACGGGCAACCGGCACGTGGACGAGGCTCGGTCTATCGCGCTGTGTGAGGCGGCGCTGGATATTGTAGACAAAGCCTTGGTGCCTGGGGGCAGCTTCGTCTGCAAAATCTTTCAGGGAAACGATTTCAAGGCCTTTGCCAATGCCGTGAAACACCGCTTTGACCGGCAGACGGCATTCCGGCCCAAAAGCACGCGAAAAGCCAGCCGTGAGGTGTTTGTCATCGGGCTGGGTAAAAAATGACGGTTCCGTAAGAAGTCCGATATCTGCGTTACGCTTCATCCCTCGTCACTGCGGCGTACTGCAAGTACGCCTCGCTCCTCGGGATTCGCAAGCCTTGATCTCGAACTTCTTACGAAACCGTCTGAGTCGGAACTTTTTACAAATCAAAAAAATAAGAGGGGAAAGCTATGTCAGGACATAACAAGTGGTCTTCCATCAAGCACCGCAAAGGCGCTCGAAGCCAATCCGCGGCTGCGGTCCGCCATTGCGGCAGCCAAAACGGAAAACATGCCCAAGGACAACATCGAGCGGGCCATTAAAAAGGGCACCGGCGAACTGGAAGGGGTCAGCTACGAGGAGAGCTCCTATGAAGGTTATGGCCCCGGCGGCGCCGCCATCCTGGTGGAATCGCTGACCGACAACAAGAATCGCGCCGTGGCGGAAATCCGCCATATCTTCAACAAGTATGGCGGAAACATGGGCGAAAACGGCTGCGTGGCCTGGATGTTCGACAAAAAGGGCTATTTTAATGTGGACAAGGCGGCGGTCAGCGAAGAGAAGCTGATGGAAATCGCCCTGGAGGCCGGCGCCGAGGATGTTCGCGAAGACGATACCAGCTTCGAGGTCATCACCGCGCCGGAAGACTTCGACGCCGTCAAGGAAGCCCTGGACGCGGCAGCCACCCCTTACAGCGATGAAGAGGTGACCATGCTGCCCCAGAACATGAGCCTGCTGGAGGGAAAGGATGCCGAGCGCATGCTCAAGCTCATGGACGCCATGGACGACTGCGACGATGTCCAGAAGGTCTACACCAACGCCGACATTCCCGACGATATGGTGGACGCCCTGTAACACGGCAATATAGAACAAAAAATAAGATCAAAAACCAATCGTTGATTGTCATTTTGAATTTTAGTCATTGTTATTTATTTGGTGATGTCCCCATATCGTTGACATCACATTGCTGGATAGGCCAGCAGCTCATCAAAGGTCCATTGGTGATCTGCTATTTTAGCAGCCATCGCCGGGGTCGTAGCTCGGAAAGT
>JABZFO010000172.1 GCA_014237405.1 Desulfosarcina sp.
AAATCCGCCCCAGGTTAGTTTCCAGCAGCCCCTTTTCCCAAACATCGACCACCAGCATCCAGAATTGTTTCAGTGTTTCCAAACCATCACCTACTGTTTCAAGGATTGAAGCCTCTCCGTAGCCCTTAGGGCTCACTCAAAAATAACTTCACATTTTTGCATCTCAGCTTCAGCCCATCTTTGGCTGATACCTCACTCCCACCCGATCTTATAAAATTGGCCTCGAAATAGCTCGCTATTCCTGTGGTTTTGCTCTCTCGGATCAGCCAAACCTGAACCAAATCTGAGCGCCAATTCTGCGAAGTTATTTTTGCGCGAACCCTTATTTCCGATACCACTTGCCGCCCGCATCCTGGAGCCACTCCCCGGGCTTGGCTTTTTCGGCAATCTGCAGCGCCCGACGCTGGCCGACCACATCGGCAGTGGTGCTCTGCTGTTTGGCGATGGCACCGTAGACCCGCTGCCGGTCCTTGTTTTCCGCGTCCACCAGCACCTGTTCCCGCTCGTTGCCGCCGACGAACGCAAGAAAGCCCTGATTGTTCTCCCCGATAATACCGGCAGCCTTGAGTTCGATGATTTTCGGAAGCCGGTCTTTCATCCGCGTTTTAATATCACCGGAAAATGCGGCCGTCGAAAAGAGAAAAACACCGGCAACAACCGCTGCCACAAACCACAGATATCGTTTCTGGTTCATTTCAATAGTCCTTTCATTTCCAACAAAACACAGTTTACCATCGGTCTTGTTCTGTTTACTTAATCTCTTCGGCAGTTTCGTCGATATCGCCGAAGAAATCATCCAAGGCCCGGTCCACCTTCACATTCACGTCAATGGTAATGTGGATCGGCTTGATTTCCACCGGCTTCACCTCCACCTCGTGGCGGGTGGCGCAGGATGAAAGGCCCCATAAGGCCCAGACGATTGCCGCCACCGGCAGCAAAACCTTTTTTAACATAACGGGTCTCCTTTGCTACTGAATCATGTTGACGATATCCTTATACTGCAAAAGCTGGTTCAGGGGAAGTCTCAGGTTCACGTCCAGACCGATGCCCTGGAAGACCGATCCTTGAGCACCGGCCTCGACGCGAACGAAGCTGCCGATCTCTTTTTTGTAGACAAAGGGCAAGGGATTGGCCGGCTTGCCGTCGAACTGAAGTCGCATGACAAAATCCTCACCCTCGGACACCAATCCAAGCTTTGCCCAAGTATAAGCGTAGTCCTTCAGCGCCTCTTGGGCCAGTTCCACCTGGGCAAACTGGGCCGTCCCCGCCGGGATTCCCCGGGTGAGAATTTCGGTGCCGGTGAGCTGAATTCGTCCGGCTTCCCCGGGGGTGGAAAAGAGAAACCCGTCATCGAACCGGATGTTGCCGTTGCTGTAGACGATGGGAATCCGGCCGTTCACCGTGCCGGTGCCCCTTGCGTTCATCGATCCCAACTGTTCGAGGATCCGGGACAGGCCCAAACGCTGGCAGTAAAGGCTCACGTTGTAGTCCTGCTTGCCGGCTGTGATGCGTAGAGCCTGGGCATCCACCTTACCGCCGCACCAGAACAGGCGCCCTTTTTCGACGAACAGGGTGGTCTCTGATTCCACCTGAACATCGAACGTACCCCCGTCCACCACGATGCCGCCCATGGCGGCCCGGGCAAACCGAATTTGCTGAGCAGGACCACTGCGGATGCGGGGCAGTTCCGGGAAACGCAGGGTCGTATCGATGCCCTCCACCGTGATTTTCTTTTCCGCCATCGTCAGCGCACCGCCCGTCATCTCCACATCCAGGAAACCGTCCAGGCCTTTTCGAGAAATAGCAGCCTTCCCCTGGGCTGACACCGTACCGGACAGCGTCAACCCTTTCGCCGCCGGGACAAAGCGCGCCAGGTCGCTTGCAGCTGGGAGTTCATAGGGCGGAATCTGAAAGGTGATGTCTGCATCCCGAAAGCGGAACCCACTGGTAAAAACGGTTCCAGTTAAGGCAGCGGTCAATCCCGGGAACAGGTCGCTGACATGGGTGGCGGTAAAGGCAAGGGCATCCTTTTTCTGGGTGACCCGCCCCTGAATCTTCCCCAGGGATTGCTGATTGTGAACAACTCGGACAACTGAAAAGGTGCCATCGCTGCCCGTTGCCTTGGGGTCCGAACGAAAGGGAATGTCCAGACGACCGCCTGACAGGTGCAGGCCGCTATTCTTGTGGTGAAACTGGCCGTTGGAGAAGCGCATCTGGGCATCGACAGCCGGCGCATCGCCCCTCTGCTGTTGAAACCGGGTGGACAGCGTCAGGGTGTTGAGTTTGCCGGCCATGCCATTGCCATCGAGCGCCAAGGTAGGAATCTGAATCCGGGCGTCACCAACCCAGACGGGTCCATTGGGCTCATACTTGAACTGCAGCTGCCCCTTGCCATAGGCCGATGGCAGGTTGACAAAGGCACCGGCTCCAGATGCCTGGATCGTGTTCAGGTTCAACTGCCAGTGAGCCGTTCCCCCCTGCCTATCGCCATTCGCCGTCAGGCTGAAGCGGGGCGCACCGGTATGGATGCGCACCCCGGCCATGGTCAAATCCAGTCAAGGACGCGCTCTCTTTCACGGAAACCGGCGTCGGGCCTTCAATGGAAAAGGGCAGGACCGTCAATTCGGCCTTGCCCGCCATGGCCCGCATATCTCCATCGAGATTCACAGTTGCCGCCAACACGTCCATGGCCACGGGGGCTGGCGTTTGAAGCTGCATGCCGCCGCCCCTGATCCGCCAGGTCTTGAGGTTTCTGGAAACAGCGGACAGCACGGCCGGCGCCTCGCCCCGTCCCGGCTCGATGATAGCTGAAGCGTAAGCCAGCCGACCGCTGTGCCAGGCCAGGTCAACATTCGCATCGGTAATGGCAAAGGGGGTCAATTTCAACATTGCGTTTGCATGAACGGTCACGTTCCCGGTGGCATCCATTCCGGGAATGAGATGAATCAGGTCGGCAAAACGATCCAGGTCGATAACGGGGCCGTCGAGGCTCACCCACCCCTTTTGGTTTTCCACGTCCACCTGTGCGACCAATGTCAAGTGCTGGTCGCGGGGAAACAGTCGCAAGTGAACATCGAGCTTTGTCACTCCGGGTCCTGCGGGCACCAGGTCCACTTCAAAGGGAATCTTGTAGGTGGACGCTCCCCGGGTCAGGTTGATCATGCCGCTGCGGATTTCAAGTTTATCCAGTGAAATTGCTGTCAGGAGAGATGGCCCGGCGGAGGGTAATTCGTTGGTATTCCCGTTTTCCGCCAAAACACTCAGATCCAGTCCTGGAAACGTAATGCCGCCAGGGCCGAGGGTTGCGTTTACGGCGACATCGCGAATGCGGATGCAGCGAATTTTCTTTCGACGCAGTTCCCCCGGTGTGTAGTTAATCTCGATGGAATGAATGGAAAGGGCCGGACGGTCAGCATAACCGAAAACAAATGGCCCCGCCGCCGTCCGGCGCAGGCCGATCCTGGAGATCCGCCCCTTGAAATCCGAAAATCCCAGGCGCTGGATCTGCGTCACGGGAAGCCGATCGGTCACCATCTTCGGCAGGTATAGATAGCCCGCAAAAAGCAAGCCGGCCACCAGGACAGCAGCCACCACCAAAACCGGAACAACGGTCGGCCAATACCGTTTGCGTGGAGAGGGGTCGTTCATCTACCAGTCGATGTTCTGGGAGAAAAATAGTTTCATCGCCCGTTCGTGGCCCAGACCGGCAGCCCGCTTGAAGGACGTTTTGATCCGCCCTCCCCACGAGATGTGGGTTTCCTCGGTAAAGCGGTCTTCGGACATGACTGCCTCCAGGGTTGAAGAAACTGCCGCGTGTTTCAATTTCTGTTGCGGATATGACTGGAAAATTTTTATTCTAAATGATATTGAACAGATATATTTGTGTCAAACAAAAAGACCCGAAGCCATCCAAACTTCAAGGCGAATTCTCTTTTCGTGAGAAGATGATTGCATGCCATGACATCACTTTCCGATATCCGGGTGCAGAGACCCCGCTGTTCGACGGGCTCGATGTAGTAATCGACACACCGGGCTTTCACGCCCTTTTCGGGCCGTCCGGCGTCGGCAAAACCACACTCGCCAAAATTATTTCCGGTGATATCGACACATTTTCAGGCCAGGTGAACGCCATCGGCGACATGCCCTGCCTTTATACTTACAACCGGGAGCGGCTGCCCGGGTGGTCTCCCGTGGGCAGACACCTGGAAAAAACCACCCCCCGGGGCCGACAACCGCTGAGAGACGAACTGATTGACCATTTCGGCCTGTCCGAACTCATGGGCATGCGTTTTGCCCAACTCTCCATGGGGCAGTGCAACCGGGCAAACCTGCTGCGATATCTTCTCCAGGATTTTCGTATCCTCATCATGGACGAAAGTTTGGCCAATGTGGATGAACCCACCCGGCAAGCCATCCTTTACAAAATTAAATCGATCTTTCCGGAAGCCGGCTTTCTCTACATTTCCCACAACGTGGTGGAAGTGTCACGGTTCTGCGACCAGATCGTCGTATTCCGCGGTGCCCACAAATCGCCCCAGACACTTCGGGTCGCCGGACAGGATCACCATGAGAACCAGCCGCTGGATAAAAGGGCTCTGGAGCGGTCCATGCTGGAGATCATGAATGCTGCATAGACGAATCTTCCAGTTTCTCATCGTCTATCTATTGGGCATCGGCCTGCTGTTCGGGCTCAAACTGGCCCTGAATCTCTCCGATTACGTAATCCCGGGGCCCATAGGCGTCTGGCACACGGGCCAGGCGGAGTTTCCCCGCTACATGGGTGATGTGATGGACACCTTTGCCGTGGCCGTCATCGGTCAGGCGCTGTCCATCATGATGGCCCTGGCCGTGGGCGTGGCTGGACGCCGGGCCACCTGGTTCGGCTCTTTCATCAAGGTGGCTGCGTACAATGTCCAGGCCTATCCCATCGTGGCCATCGCCCCCATCCTGTTCATCCTGCTGGGGGATGGATTCTTGACCCGGCTGTTCATCGCCGCCATGATCTGCTATTTCCCGCTGCTTTTGTCGGTCATCGGCATTATGAGTGAACCGGTGGCCGATATCGAACATTTCTACCGGGTAACGGGACGGCTGCGATGGCAGCTCGAAGTGAAAATTAGGGCCTTCGAGAACTTGCACAAGCTTACCACCGTGGTCTCGGGCAGCGCCACCCTGGCCATGGCCGGTACCATCGTGGCCGAGTTCATCGCAGCCAATGCCGGCATCGGCTACAGCATCCGCATCGCCCTGTACCAGAGCGATCTGTCCAAAATTCTGGTGGCTCTGTTTATCATCGGTATCACCCTATCCCTGTACCAGGGCATATTGGAACTGCTGGGTGCCGGTTTAAAAAAAACCTGGGCTTCCGGATAATTTTTACACCGATAGGAGGTCGCACCATGAAACCACGGATTACATTTTTCCGGCTTACAGCGTTGGTCCTGCTGTTGATCGTCGGCAGTGGGCTGATGGCAGCCGGCGAGGTTCTGGCACGAGAAAGGGTTGCCTACCGCCTGAAATGGTTGATCAACGCCAGCACTGCAGGAGACGTATTTGCTCTCAGTCAGGGCTTCTTTTCACGGGAAGGGCTGGAAGTGACGGTCAAAGCCGGGGGACCGGAACGGGATGCCATTCGTGAACTGGAACTGGGGTACGCCCAGTTCGGCGTGGCCTCGGCGGATCAGGTGATTCGGGCGCTGGCCAAAGGGGCGCCGGTGGTGGTGCTGGCACAGCTGTTTCAGGTCAACCCCCTCCAGTGGATCTATCGGGCAGACGACTTTTCCCTGACACGGATCCAGGATCTGGCGGGCCGGACGGTAGGCATCACCTACGGCGGAAATGACGAGACCATCATGCGGGCTCTGCTGGCCACCGCCGGCATGGGTGAAAACCAGGTTCGCCTGGCCAGCGTCCGATACGACTACACGCCTTTTTTTCAAAACCAGGTGCAGGTTTGGCCAGTCTATCGCAACACCCAGGGCATCTTTCTGTCGGATAAGCTAATGGCCGGGGGCGAGCGGGTGGCGTTTTTCGATCCGTCCGAATACGGGGTCCGGTTCGTGGCCAACAGCGTGGTTACGTCACAAAAAATGATGCGTCAACATCCGCAAACGGTTCAACAATTTACCCGGGCACTGCTGGCCGGATGGCAGACTGCAATGGAGCCGGCCAATGAAACCGCGGTTATCCTGGCAGTGGGCGAACATGATCGTGACACATCGCAAGCTGTCATGCACCGTCAACTGGCGGTCACCCGTCAGATGATCCAACCCGACCCCGATGTTCCCGTAGGCCATATCGACACAGCGGCATGGCAGCAGACCGAGCAGATCATGATCCGGCAAAAGCTGATCCCCGGACCGGTGAATGTCATCGACCGGCTCAAGCCTCAGCAAACGCCCTGATCGAATCCGTCCGGGTGATAAGAAGATAAATGTGATATAGTAATTTTATTTTAGGAAAGATAAGATGCTCAGAAAGCGTTGAAAGGCGCCCATAGCGTGAAACTACTTAGCAGGCGTGCAAGACATGAAATTCACAGACACTCCTGTATAGAAAGGAGATATAGGGAATGAAGACGGTAGATTATTTGTCACCATTTGCAGAAGTCAACCGAGTGATATGCGAAGGAGCAAATGAACGAAAAATTATGAATCTTATCGCCCGGCGGGTAACGGAAACGCTCAACCTTAAAGGCTGTCTCATCAAATTAAGATCAGCCCAAGGTGAATGGTTTGGACGGAAAGCGGACGCGCTCAATCTCGGTCGCAGCCCTTACAAAGTGAAATTTCCTGAAGAGGAACGTTTGGAGTTGCTTTCCAGTTTCGGTTTAAGCGAAGACTTTATCTATTCTGAACTCCATGAGTCACCCGGCAGTATGTTTTATCGGATTCCGGTGGAGACTATTGCCATTGCCGATATTGAGAAAATGAAAAAGAACGCCGACTATAATGCCCTGAAGGCTGAAGGCATCCGGGCTGTCCTGGCGTTTCCCATTGAAGTGACGCAGGAACGTGTTTCCCTGGTGGCTCTATTTGGTGATAAAGTAGGAGAGCTCAACAAGGAGGATGTAAAATTTGCCAAGGCGATTACCAGCCGAGGCGTGATCTCCTTCATCTGGCTTCGCAACTGGGATCGTTTGTTGGATCGCCAACGACAATTCCTGCGCAGTTTTCAGGAAATCAGCAGCGCAATCAGCTCAACGCTTACCATCAATAAAGTCCTGGAGCTTGTTGTTACCAAAGTTACCGAAACGCTGGGGGTACCGGGTGCGCAGGTTCGACTCCTGGATCCCAAGACCCATCAACTGGAATTGGCACAATCTCACGGGTTGAGCGAGAAATTCCTTAAAATAGGACCGTTAAAGGCTAAAAGAGGCAAAAGTGGTGCTCAAAAAATATCCACAAAGATGATCGTCATCAATGACGTCCAAACCGACCCGCGCGTTCAATACCGCTCAGCGCTTATTGAAGAAGGCATTCGTAAGATCCTTACCCTCCCGCTCCTCGTGCGAGATAACATAATCGGTGAGTTGACCATTTTTACCGGAGAGACGCTTCCTTTCAGTGAAGATGAAACCCAGTTTGCCAACACCATCGCTCAAGAATGCGCATTTGCCATACACAATGCCCGCATGTATCAGCGCGTAAGATACGAGTATCAACAGTTAATGGTTGATTTTGGTTATGAAGGAAGCAGCTAATCCTTATTTTATCTGAAAAGGATATAAAACCAAGTGAAACGCCTTCATCTCCTTTCTCTACAGCAAACTTGTGATAAGGATTTTATCCATCGCGTCGAAAAGGAAAGCGGACAGCAGGTTTCCAAATGTTATCAATGCGGTAATTGCAGCGCGAGTTGCAACTACACTTACGTTTATGACTATCCCGTCAATCAGATCATGCGCTTGATCCAACTCGGCCAGAAAGATGTCGTGCTCCAGGCGCGTTCCGTCTGGCTGTGTGCGAACTGTCAGGCGTGTAGCACGCGCTGCCCATGCAATATTGACGTTGCCCGTGTTATGGAATCGCTGCGGATTATCTCTGTTGAGGAAGGGATGGTCTCCAAAAAGAAGATCAAACTCTTTTATGATGAATTCCTCAGTTCCGTCAAAAAGCACGGGCGTGTTTTCGAAACGGGCTTGATTGCCGCTTATAATATTAAAGCCTTGAAGCCGTTTACGGACGCGGATCTTGGAGCCCGGGTTCTGAAGAAAGGCAAACTGGAGCTGCATCCCCACAATATAAAAGGACGCAAAGACGTCGCCGAGATTTTCAACCGTTTTGAAGCGTATTCCAAAAACCGGGATATTGATTAGGAACGGGGATTCAATTAATGGAACGAAGATTGCGCCGGATATGGGTTCATATTCGAGGCGCGGTAGAGGGAGCATACTGTGTAGTATTCACCCTTTGCCGCAACGAAGAAGATGGACCCAGAGACAAGCAATATCGTTTAAGTAATTTAATTCGCGTTCCTTAGCTTAAAAGGGCAGAGAAAACTATGGCAAAACGTATCGCCTATTATCCGGGATGTTCTTGTTCAGGAATGGCCATTGAATACGATCAGTCCACACGGGTGCTGTGTGATGCCCTGGGTATCGAACTGGTGGAAATCTCCGATTGGAACTGTTGTGGCTCAACACCGGCACATTCCTATGACCCTCTACTTGGTGCGGCATTGGCCGGTCGGAATTTGGCAATTGCCGAAGCGCAGGGCTTTGACGTGGTCATGACCCCATGCCCGAGTTGCCTCAGGGGCCTCAAAAACGCCGTCAAGGTATACGAAGAAAGAAAACAGGATTTTCTTGATCTGTTGCAGATGCCTTTTTCGGGACGTATCAGGATAATTTCCGTGCTGCAATTGTTATATGAAGACGTCGGCCCGGAAACAATTAAAAACCGCGTGCAGTATCCGTTTACCGGCAAAGCGATCGTACCTTACTATGGTTGCCTGCTGACGCGTCCGCCAGAGTTCGCTCAGTTTGACGATCCGGAAAATCCGGTTTCCTTAGATGAACTGCTTCGGGCAGTGGGAGCAACCGTTCCTGATTTTGCGTATAAGACGGAATGCTGTGGAGCAGCTTATGGTGTTACGGAAAACGATATTGTGGGTAAACTGACGGGAAGGTTATTGGATATGGCGCGGCGTGTGGGTGCAGACGCCGTTGGCGTTGCCTGTCCGTTGTGCCAGCAGAATCTGGACCTGCGTCAATCTCAAGTCAATCGTTACTGGCGCACGAAGTTTAGAATGCCGATTCTGTACATAACCCAGGTCATTGGTTATGCGTTGGGAATCGATTCTGAAAGACTAGGCACTAAAAAACTTTTCATCAGCCCGGATGCTCTTCTTAGGGACATATGTAAACATTTTGAAAAAGTGGATGAATCCCATCTCGGTTGAGGTATAGATATGCGTATTGGCGTTTTTGTCTGTAGGTGTGGAACGAATATCGCGAATACAGTGGATACCGAAGCTGTCGCAAATAAGGCTCTGGAGTATCCGGACGTGACTCATGCCACAGATTATATGTACACCTGTTCAGAACCGGGGCAGCAGGAAATTCAGCAGGCAATCAAAGAACACGCGCTGCAGGGCATCGTGGTTGCGGCCTGTTCACCGCGTATGCATGAGGCCACTTTTCGGCGTGCTGTAGAAAAGGCCGGTCTTAATCGTTACATGTTTGAACAGGCCAACATCCGAGAGCACTGCTCCTGGATCAGTAGCGACATCGAAGCCAATACGCGTAAAGCCATGGATTTGGTGCGGATGTCCGTGGAGAAATTGCGTTTTAACCAGCCGCTGTTTTCCTCTTATGTTCCCATTAACAAACGAGTTCTGGTTATCGGCGGGGGTGTTGCCGGTATTCAGGCTGCCCTGGACTGTGCTGAAGGCGGTCTGGATGTGGTCATGGTGGAACGCGAATCAACTATCGGCGGAAAGATGGCCAAACTCGACAAGACGTTCCCCACCATTGATTGTTCTTCGTGCATCCTGGGGCCTAAAATGGTGGATGTGGCTCAAAATGATAATATCCATCTCTATGCCTACAGTGAAATCGATTCTGTTTCGGGTTATATCGGCAATTTTAAAGTCGGTATCAGGAAAAAAGCAACGTATGTGGATTGGGACGCTTGCACCGGTTGTGGGCTTTGCACAGAGAAATGTCCGGCGAAAAAGTGCTATGACCGCTTCAATGAAGGGCTGGGAACCACCACAGCTATCAATATTCCTTTTCCCCAGGCGATTCCAAAAAAAGCGTGCATTGACGCGGATTATTGCCGTTATTTTACCAAAGGAAAATGCAAAGTCTGTCAGAAGCTCTGTCCGACAAGCGCGATTCGCTTTGAGATGGAAGATGAAATCGTTACGGAGGAAGTCGGTGCTATAGTCGTTGCGACGGGCTACGATCTGTTTGATGACTCGGTGTATGGCGAATATGGGGGTGGGCACTATCCGGATGTCATCTCTGCTATGCAATATGAACGCCTTTTGAGTGCTGCCGGGCCCACGGGAGGTCATATCCGCCGTCCGTCCGATGGCAAAGCGCCCAAGGACATTGTTTGGCTTTCCTGTATCGGTTCTCGTGATGCTTCTGTAGGGCGTCCTTACTGTTCAGGTATCTGCTGCATGTACATCGCCAAGCAGGCTACGATGACGCGAGATCATCTGCCGGATTGCAACTGTTATGTGTCCTATATGGATATCCGGGCCCCGGGTAAAAATTACGATGAATTTGTCCGGCGTGCCCAGGAAGAATATGGCGTGCAATATTTCCGTGGACGTGTGGGCAAGATCTATCCCAAGGGCGATCGACTTATTGTTCAGGGTGCAGATACACTGCTGGGAATACAGATAGAGATAGAGGCGGATCTGGTGGTTCTGGCGACCGGTATCGAACCATCTGATGGCGCAAGGGGTCTGGCCGAAAAGCTTCGTATTTCCTATGATGATTACGGCTTTTACATGGAAAGTCATCCCAAATTACGCCCTGTGGAAACCAACACCGCGGGTGTTTATCTATCAGGCGTCTGCCAGGGCCCCAAAGACATTCCCGCTTCGGTTGGGCAGGGCAGTGCGGCTGCAGCCAAGGTACAGGCGCTCTTTTCCCGAGATACCATTGAAACAGACCCGCAAGTTGCCAATGTTAAAGAAATCGCCTGTATCGGTTGCGGAAAATGTATTGATGTTTGTCCTTTCGGAGCCATCCAGTGGAAGACGCTGCGGGATGGTTCACAGAAAGCGCAGGTTTTGGAAACGGTATGTCAGGGGTGTGGTTTGTGTAACGCCACCTGTCCGCCCAAGGCAATACAGTTACAACATTGCACGGACGATCAGATACTGGCCGAAGTGAATGCTTTGTGTGGATAGTTCAGTTGTCTAGATAGGGGGCACGGTGAAATCTGAAGCGGCTTCGACGCCGGAACAAGAATTGCGTATTGTGGGATTTTTATGTAACTGGTGTTCCTACGGTGGAGCGGATACGGCAGGGATCTGTCGTTTTAAACAGCCAACGGATTTACGGATAATCCGTATCCCGTGCACCGGCCGTATGGACCCCCTGTTCGCTGTTAAAGCCCTTATTTATGGAGCAGACGGCGTGTTGGTATCCGGATGTCATCCAAAAGATTGCCATTATGCCGTGGGTAACTATTACGCAAGACGACGCATGGAAGTTCTGAAGCGGTTTTTGCCTTTTATCGGCATTGATACGGGTCGATTCCGTTATTCGTGGGTCTCGGCTTCCGAAGGACAGTTGTGGCAGCAGGTGGTCAAGGAGTTTTCCGAACAGATTCACCGGTTAGGAGCGAATCCCGGATTACATGAAAAAATAGACGTTGAAGCGTCCCTTTTTCTTTTTTGAAATTGAGAGATTGACGAACAATGGGTAGTAAAACAGAAGCGTTGGCGAAACAGTTTGAAAAAGTCTTTGATGACTTGGAGTTGGTGATCGGCTGGGAGACGGGTTTTGATTCTTTACACGCAACACCGGCTTTTATACGTCAACCGTCAGCACTCGGAAGGCTGATTTGGAATCCTTTTTGTTCCCACAACCTTAGTGGTTATTTAACGAAAACCCTGAATGCCACCGCCCAGGAAGATGCTAAAAAAATCGGTATTTGTGTCAAGGGCTGTGACAGCCGGTCTGTGGTGGCCTTGATACAGGAAAAGTTTATCTCCAGGGAGCGTCTATACATTGCCGGTATCCCTTGCCGGGGTACAGTGGACTTGCGTCGGCTCATGCGCCTTAAGCCGTCCCTGAAGGACGTAAATACGGTGCATATTGAGGGAAATGAGCTGGCTGTTGAAACAGCCCGGCAGACGCATCGCTTCCCGTTGCAAGACGTCCTGCTGCGCAAATGTTTACAGTGCCGTTATCCCAATCCTGTTCTTTATGATGAGCTCATTGGCGAGCCGCTAACGCCTCGAGTAACTGAAGGCCAAGCCCCTCCGTTTGTTGATAAACTGGAAGCACATTCGCTTGAACAAAGACGTGTATTTTGGGAGAGGGAACTTGACCGTTGCATTCGCTGTTATGCATGCCGCAATGCATGTCCGCTGTGTGTGTGTCAGGATAATTGCATCCTGGAATCTCGAATGCCCAAGTGGCTTTCGCAACGCAGCGGCATGTCGGAGAAATTCTTTTTTCATATGATCCACGCTGTGCACCTGGCCGGGCGTTGTACCGAATGCGGCGAATGTGAACGCGTTTGTCCCATGGAGATACCTGTAGCGCTGATGAAAGAAAAATTGAATCAGGTCGTCAAAGAATTGCTCGACTACGAAGCTGGGCTGAATCCGGAAACCCAGCCGCCTCTGTTGACATTTGATCCAAGTGAAACAGGAATATGACAATGTCTCATAGATTCAGTTATCTAAACCCCTGGAAGAGAATTATGATTTCAGACTGTTACAAGCCTGAGAGACATTTCCTTAGAATGGATATGTAAGAATCTGCCAACTATAAGGCCTTATACTGATGCTCAGGGGGTGGCTGAGCGAGGATAAACGATGTCTGGGACAGCTTATATTACCCATAATGAATTGACCTCCGCGTTAGAACGCCTTTCCAAAGAAATGGACGTCTGGATACCGGTAGAGACGGGAGATAAGAAGTGGGGAATTCAGTTTTCAAAATATCAACCGGGCAAGGCGCCTTTACTGGAGCGCCAAAGTACGACATTGCCTAAAAAAGTACTGTTTCCCCAGGTTGAAACCCTGTTGCGCTTTTGTTACCAAAAAGATGTTGAGGATCGTTCCAGGGTGACGATTGATCTGAAAGACCTTGAGGACATGGCGCCCGCGATGGTTTTTGGCGCACGCCCCTGCGACGTGAGGGGGTTTCTCACGTTTGACCAGGTCTTTTTGAATGGTCTGCATAAAGACCCTTATTACGCGCAGCGTCGAGAAAAAACACTATTTGCAACGCTGGTATGTGAAACACCTGACAGCGCCTGTTTTTGTTCATCCGTGGGCAGTGGTCCCGCAGACCAGGCGGGCAGCGACCTGTGGATCATACCTATTGAGGGCGGTTACCTGATTGAATCACTCAATGAACGTGGTGAAAAGCTGCTGCCTAAAATGGGAAAAGAAGCGACTCAAGATCAGATCGAGTCGGCTCAACGTTTTCAGGAAAAAGCAGCGAATGAGCGCGTTGGAGAGGGTGATTTGACCCGGTACGTACGGGCCTTCGAGGAGCGTTTTTCCGACAAGGCGTATTGGCGTGATATGGTTTCCAAGTGTATCAGTTGCGGTATATGCACCTATGTTTGTCCCACCTGTTACTGCTTTACCATTACGGATGAAATGAAGGAGCTGGAAGGAGAGCGTCTTCGTTCCTGGGATTCGTGTATGTTCCATCAATACACCCAGGAAGCCAGCGGGCATAACCCACGTCCCACTAAATTCGAACGTTACCGCAACCGAGTTGGCCACAAGTTCAGTTATTTTCCCGACAAATACAACGGCATGATATCCTGCTGCGGATGCGGACGATGTATCCGCAGTTGCCCCGTATCCGTAGACATTCGCCAGATTGTGCGCCAATTAAAGGAGGAAGCCGGTGACTGCGTCAGCACATAATCCCTACCGCCCGGAATTGGCAACCATTCAGGAGATTATCCAGGAAACCCCCACGATTCGCACCTTTCGGGTTGTATTGAACGACGAAGAAAAGATGCGCCGATTCTCTTTCCAACCCGGCCAGGTTGGGCAGCTTTCCGTGTTCGGTGTGGGAGAATCCACTTTTGTGATCAATTCACCGCCGACCCGGAAGGATTATTTGCAATTCAGTGTGATGCGCGCCGGCGAGGTTACCCAACGCCTTCACCAACTGTCTTTGGGGGATCAGATTGGTGTTCGTGCACCGCTCGGTAACAGTTTTCCCATCGAAGATATGAAAGGTCATAACATTCTCTTTGTCGGTGGTGGAATCGGGATGGCGCCTCTGCGCACGCTGCTGCTTTATATGCTCGATAACCGGCAGGATTACGGCAATATTACGGTAATTTACGGTGCCCGTTCGCCGGAGGATTTGAGTTATGGATATGAATTTGATAAATGGCGCACAAGTGGTATGGATCTGGTGCTAACCATAGACCGTGAATCTCCTGGTTGGAAAGAACGAGTTGGGTTTGTCCCCACGATACTGGCGGAAGTAGCACCCACTCCCTTTAACCGCATCGCCATCACCTGTGGACCGCCGATCATGATCAAATTTGTGCTGGCAGGACTCAAGGAATTAGAATACGAGGACCATCAAATCATTACCACGCTTGAAAGACGCATGAAATGCGGTATAGGTATCTGTGGACGGTGCAATATCGGCACCAAATACGTTTGTGTTGATGGTCCTGTTTTCTCTTATGAACAGTTGCGTCACATGGTACCCGAGTTATAAGCATCAACATCAAAGATCTTGTAGGGTGGACTGTGCCCACCAGAACAGCTATTCCGGGTAACGCGCCTTGACCTGGATGTCCAGTGCCCGGGACCGCATCCATAAAAAACCTGTATCCGAGTAGTAGTCATAGGAGAGCATGCGGTCGGCCCCCTTGTCCATCCAGTAATACTTTTCCACATCTTCTCGGTTCCGGAGTCCTTGACTGAAGCGCCTGAAGGCCTCCGCCTTCAGATCCCTAAAATCCAGAAAATTGCTGGTCCACACCGTGATGGTGTAGAGCCCGCCCTGCCAGAACCCGTAGACGATGTCGTCCACACTGGCCCTGCCGAAGCGTTTTTTCCGCTGTTTTTTGGTGTACTGCTGCACCCCGCCATAGGCAGGATCCGTTCCGACGAGTGTTAACCCTTCAAACTGTGACGGCGGCCGGCCCCATTTCAGGTCAAGGTACCCGGTGTCATTATCGGCCGGCAATGGCGGTGGGAACGGTTGGCCGACTGTAGGACCGTCGGGTGGTGATGGAGGATCGGCGGCCGGCCGATCCTCGGACGGCGGTTTGTCTTCAACCGGCGCCGGTGAGTGAATCAGCCGCTCCACCTCACTTTCATCGACACGGACCACCCGGCCATTTTTATAATACTTGACGGCGCCGTTTTCCTTCCAGGCCCTTTGGGTCTGAAACATCTCTCCAGACTTGAGAATGACCATATCGGCGTCAACGATGGCGGTGACCATCACCAGGGCTGATACGAAAAGAAGGCTTAGGTATCTTTTATCCATTTTTTCAAACCAATCGGGTAGTAAATAGCGTGATCATTGACCCTTACGGAAAGAATATGAATCCATATCTATCCGCCCACATGCGTCATGTCAATTCTCAAGGAAAAAGCTTTGAATTTCTCGGCACAATGGCATAATTTGTGGTATTGATCCGTTAAAAAAAGGAGGGGCCTTTGTCTGGCAAACCTGAAGCCGGTACCCGTGAGCCCCAACCGCCTCGGGTGTGGGTGTACATGCTGCCCGGCGGTCACCGGGTGATGGCGGGGAAAACCGATGCGGATAACGACCGCCTCAGCCTGAAAGTCGCCGGCCCCAACGACTGGTGGTTCCACGTACGCGGCATGCCCGGCAGCCACGTGGTCCTGATAGCTGCCGAGGGCCAGACGCCGGACCGGAGAACCCTGAACCGGGCCGCCGCCATTGCAGCCTATCACAGCAAGGCCCGGGGCGGCGGGGTCGTGGCGGTTTCCGGAACCCTGGCCCGCCATGTTACTAAATTCCGTGGCGCCAAACCCGGCACCGTGCAGATTCGCAAAGAGCGGATTTTTAAAGTCCGGCCGGCACTGCCCGAGTCTTCTCAATAATACTGATGGAATCGAAAAAAGTCACATTTCAGACGGCTTTGTAAAAAGTTCGAGATCAAGGCTTGCAAATCCAGAGAATACCGCTATCGCGGGTGCCGTAGGCAGCGTACTTTCCGTACGCCGCAGTGACGAGGGATGAAGCGTAACGCGGATATCGGACTTTTCACGAAGCCGTCAATACTGACTCGCAGACAGCGGCTGGTATCATCCAAAACCCGGAAAGGTAGCGCAGATGCTGTATCAATTCGATGGAAAGCAGCCACAGGTGGGAACCGGCACCTATGTTAGCGAACTGGCCCATGTCATTGGGGATGTCATCATTGGCGACCAGTGCTATATCGGCCACGGCGCCATTGTCCGCGGCGATTACGGCCTCATTGTCATCGGCGACGGCACGGCCGTGGAGGAGGGGGTCATCATCCACGCACCGCCCGGCGACACCCAGACCATTGGCCGGCTGGTTACCCTGGGCCACGGTGCCATTCTCCACGGCAGGTCCATCGGCGACCTAGCCGTGATCGGCATGGGAGCGGTGGCCAGCATTTTCAGCCAGGTGGGTGAACGCAGTATCGTGGCCGAAGGCAGCGTGGTCAAACTCAATCAGAAAATCCCGGATAAGGTGGTGGCGGCGGGAAACCCCGCCCAGATCGTGCGACCGGTTACCGATCAGGATGAAGAATTGTGGGCGTTCGGCAAACAGATCTACATCGACCTGGCCGCAAAATACCTCGAACAGGGAATGGTTCCGGTTTCCTGATCACCAGGGGGTAAACACCGGAAAAGGTGCCCACATGACAAGTCCCCCGTTATTTACTGGACCCACGGCCTGGACAGCCGCCGGCCATGGTCGCCGATGAACACCAGGTTCCTGCAGCGACCGTACAGGCCGGAAAGGTTGCGATAAAGAACGACCTGGCCAAAGGGGTGAACCGATTTTAACCCGCTGGTATTGATAAACACCTGATCCACATCCGGTCCGTAGGATTTCAAGGTATTGATCAGTTCATGGGCGGCGGTGCCGTCAAAATCACCGTCAAGGGTGAGGTGGACACTGTTTTTGCTTTTAAGCTTGAAAATCTTGAAATTCATGGCCATCGGTTGTCTTCCTTTCTACCGCCGGGCGGCGGCACCATCCGTTTGCCAGAACAGGTTTCCAGCGATGGACACCGGGAAGTAGTGAAGCGGCGAGAAGGTCAACGCAGACAACCCTATATCAGATCCGCAACCATCGACAGCGCAATTCCCACTGGCACATCAATCAAATTCAGAGTGCCGCTTCACACGGGACCTATAAGCAACGATAATGCCATCTTCAAAGATTCCTATCAGCTTTAACATATTTCATTTTATTTTAAATAGTTAAACTCCTGTATCATTAACTGTGGCCACCATCGCCGAAATCCATTATGAAATTAAATACCTACTGTCCGCGAAAATCATGTAATATAAAGAAATCTCTTCAATAACTGCCGGCATCCCCATGGCATTATAAACTAAAGTTATCAGGGAATATTCCGATGCTAACCCCAGTTGAGGCCTTATGCCATGAGGCTGATGCCGGTTCAATCGGATCCTCTGTGGATGCATCTGTAATGATGGGAATGTTTTCCATGACTGGTGAACAAGTTAATAATAAAAGGTTTGGCGTTATTGCTGTGGAGATGAATTTCGTCGACCAAGAAAAAGTAGACAAAGCCCTCGTGGTCCAAGCGCGCATCTTCGCAAAGACGAGGGTGGGCATGCCCATTGGTGAAATATTGATGGAAATGGGCGCCATTACATCCGATGAGCTAAACGAAATCCTTCAGATGCAGCGTGAAGTTGACGGTACAAAAGAATCCGGAGAAACGCCCGAGACACCCAAAAAAAAGAGCAAGCCCGCACGGTCCGCCAAAAAAGAAGGCAGCAGCCTGGACATCAGCGTTTCCAAAGACAAGTTGACGGCTTCGGCCTATATCGATGGTGAGGTCCCGGCAACGGAGTTCGACGTCAGTGATGTCAAGCTCATGCTCCATTCCGATGGCATTCTCCACGGCATCACGGACGACGCGCGGATCAAGGCATTTTTAAACGGCGAATTCAGCGTCGGAGAGCAATGGACCATTGCAACCGGCACCGATCCGATCCCGGACACCCCGCCGGAAATGATATACCATTTTGATACGGACCCGCTGAAAATCGGCAGATTGACCGAAGACGGTCTGATGGACTGGAAAGATCGGGGAGAGTTACCCCAGGTCAAGGAGGGAGACCTGCTTGCAGAGAACATTCCAGGCCCCAAAGGCAAGGAGGGCATGGACGTATACGGTAAAAAAATTCCCATCCCCAAAGTGCGGGAGCAGCGGTTCAAGTGCGGGAAAGGCGCCCGGCGGTCAGAGGAGGGCATGCAGGTGCACGCCACGGTATCCGGTATCCCCAAACTTTCCGTTACCGGCGAAATTTCGGTAATACCCACCCTCCATATCCAGGGCGACATCTCCCTGGAAACCGGACATGTGGTGTTTGACGGGCATATCGAAGTAGCCGGCGCCGTCGAGAAAGGATACCAGGTAAAAGGGGGTAGCCTGCGGGCCAACGAAATTCGCGATGCACAGATCGATATCGACGGAGATATCACCGCGATAAACGGTATTTTTGGTGCCACCATCCGATCCGGCGGCAATCTGAGAGCCGGACATATTCACAATGCCGGCATCATCCTGTCCGGCGACATGACAGTGGAAAAAGAGAGCATCGAATCGAAAATTGAAGCCAATGGCCGCTGCCTGATCAACGATGGAATCATCATCTCATCCACCATCTCTGCCAAGATGGGAATCACCGCCATGGACATCGGTACGGAAGCTTCCAAATCCAGCGAATTGATCGTGGGTATTGACCAGCAGATGGAAAGGGAGGCGGATACCATAAAAGGGGAAATTCAGGCGATCAAGGCAGAGCGCGAAAACCTGCCAAAACTGCTCGAAAAACTTAGAAACCGGTCAGACTAGGTCAATACCCGCCTGGGAGAAGTGGCTCAGCAGCAGGACAAATGCATGGTTCAGCATCGAGATTTTCAGGAAAAAGTCGAAGCCGGCTTACTGAAACAGGACGGTACCTCCACAGAAAAACTTCAAAAGACCATCATGGAATTGAACGCCAAACAAGATGCCTATGACCAGGATGTGGCCCAGCTCATGGAAGAGGATGAATCCATCAGCCAGGAAATCGTCGCAACTGAAACGGCAATCACCGACAGCGCCACGACAATCCAGGAGTTGAACGCACGTCTGGATGTGATCACCGAAGCCCAGAAGATGAACAATGGCGTGGCGGTGGTCAAAATCGGGGGGAACGTCTTTTCCGGAACCAAGCTTACCGGACCGCACAGTGCACTGGTCCTTCAGGAGCGCCTCAAGCGGCTGTCCATCGTCGAAACGGACAAACCGGACCGTGAGGGGGTGAAACGCTGGCGATTTGAGTTAAATCCCTTTCGATAGACCGCCAGCTATTATTCTGAAAAGTAGGGACGCTTGGGCCTGCGGTTCGGCGGATGGCCAGCGGTTTTCGTGGATCCGCCCGAAACCGTTTAATCACTTGACGAGTAAGACAATTGCAGATATAGGTGGCCACTTTAACGGTCCTTATATTTACACTTTAAATGGAGGGGAATGAACAATGAATAAAGGTGAATTAATCAACGAAGTGGCCAAGATCGTCTCAACCAAAAAGCAGGCACAGGAAGTCGTTGACTGTGTTTTTTCCGCTGTTATCGATACCTTGAAAAAAAATGAGCCCGTTCAGATCGCCGGGTTTGGCAGTTTCAAGACCGTCAAACGTGAAGCCCGCATCGGCCGCAATCCACAGACCGGTGCCGAGATCAAGATTGAAGCCAGAATGGTTCCCAAGTTCGTACCTGGAAAAGCACTGAAAGATGCTGTAAAATAATATTTTCCTTCGATCCGTCACAACAAAAGGCAGGGCAAGCGGCCCTGCCTTTTTTTATGATCAGTGATGCAGATTTCTTTTGTCAGACTGCTGATTGAAGCCTCCCCACGGCAAGCAGCAGGGACTGCGCTCGCTTTCGCGGTTCGCGACCCCCGCATCGAGGCTGCGCGTTGACTTTCACCATGGGGGTTGCTAATACAGTCGGCTATGGAATCAGGTGAAATTGTAGAATATATTGACGATCAAAGAATAATCTGCGCGGTGGTGATGGAAAGCGGTAACCAGAGACTCCGGCTGCTGACCGAGCACAATCGCGAAGTTAAAATAGCCGCCCAACGGTTGTCACACCGAGGAAAAACTGGGCTGGATCTGTCTTCGGGCCGAAACCGGCTGGTGGAATCGCTTCGGGATTTGTCTCTCAAACGAAGCGCTATTGCCGACGAAATCGAGATCGAAGAACTCTGGGAAATCCTCAACCAGGAACAGACATGGATCGATCTGGAAACCATGACCGGCCTGTGTTTCCCAAAGGCTGTGGATGATGACCATGAATCGGGAGTAATCCGGGCCCTGTTTAAAAGCCGGCGCCATTTCAAGTTCAAGCCTGACCGATTCCTGCCCCATACCGAAGAACAGGTGGCCGCCATCATCGCTATAGAACAAAAAGCTTCCCGTCAGGAACGACTCATTGAGACCGGTGCAGCATGGATCCAGTCGGGATCGACCGGTGAGCTGCCGGCATGCCATCGGGAGCTGTCGGGTATATTCAAATCCTATTGTCTGTTCGAGAAAGAAAGTCCCCACTACGGCACCGCCAGGGCGATCATGAAAAAGGCTGATCTCACATCGTCCGAGGCCATCTTCAACCATCTGGTGGCCGTGGGGGTGTGGGCCCCGGATGAAAATGTGGATCTGCTGCGGTATAAAATCCCCACTGATTTTTCGCAGGCGGCCCTCGACCGGGCCCAATCTGTGCCGACGGCAACGGCGAACACGTTCAAGGACAGTGGCCGGGTGGATCTCACCCGCCTTTTTACCATCACTATCGACGGCCAGTCCACCCTGGATTTCGATGATGCCTTGAGCATCGAAACCCGGGACGATCACTTTCTCGTGGGAATCCACATCTCCGATGTGGCCCAGTATATCAAAAAGGGAGACCCGCTGGACCGGGAGGCGCGATCACGCGGCAGCTCCATCTATATGCCGGACAGCCGAATCTCCATGGCGCCGCCGCTGCTGGCAGAAAACCGGTTGAGCCTGAAAAAGGATCACATTCGGCCGGCCATCAGCACCATGGTGAAGGTCAGCCTGTCCGGAGAGATCATCAGCTACGACATTTTTTCCTCCATCATCAGCGTCGACCAACAGCTCAGCTATTTCGAAGCCAACATCAGCGCAGAAGATGATAAGTCCATCGCTGCCCTCTACGATATCGCCATACGATTCAGGGAGACGCGCCTGAGCCAGGGCGCCATCCAGATTGCCCTTCCGGAAATCAACGTCTGGCTGGATGAATCCGGCGTTCCCGTGGTCAATCGGGTGAACCGTGAAAGCCCGGGCCGAATGCTGATCGCTGAAATGATGATCCTGTCCAACTGGCTGTCAGCCCGTTTTCTGGCGGAGAACAACACCCCGGCCATTTTCAGGTCGCAGCCCAAGCCCAAAGACCATATTCTTAAAAATGGCACCGGCACCCTGTTTCAGAACTGGATGCAGCGCAAACTACTCAACCGGTTTGTTCTGCGGTCCGGGCCGGATCACCACTGCGGGCTGGGGCTCGATGCCTACGTAACCGCCACCTCACCAATCAGAAAGTACTTCGATCTGGTCACCCAGCGCCAGCTCCGGGCGGTGCTGGGCCTTGAAACGGCATACACCAAAAAGGAGATGGAGGAGATTATCGGGCAGCTGGCCCAGCCCATGGCCGATGTGGGGCGGATTCAGTTTCGCAGAAACCGCTACTGGCTGCTCAAGCACCTTGAAGGGCGGATCGGTGAAAAGGAAGAGGCCATCGTACTGCAGCGGCGGCGAAATACCTATACCATCCTGCTCAAGGCTTACATGATCGAGTGCCCCCTGCCCCAGTCCAGCGGCATCGACTTGAAGCCCGAGGATCTGGTGCAGGTCACCATCCAGCACATCAACGCGCGCAACAACACCCTGTCTGTATTCATGGGATAAGCCCCGACATAGAGACGTTTTCAAGGTAAATAACATTCAGGAAACAAGCGTACCATGGGTATTCAAGAACGAAAAGAAAGAGAAAAAGAACGGCGTCGGCAGCAGATTATGGTCGCAGCAAAACGTGTGTTTTCGGAAAAGGGATTTAACAAGACAACCATGGAGGATATTGCCAAAGAGGCGGAACTGAGCCCGGGTACCCTCTATCTCTATTTTAAGAACAAGGAAGAGCTTTACGCCTCATTATCGCTGCGAATTCTCCAATACCTCCACATCCGGGTCACCCACGTCAACAAGGAGACGACCCTGTCCCCCGATCAGAAGTTAAGCGCGCTCATGGAAGCCATGTACGACGTCTATGATTTCGACCCGCTGATTATCATCAACATGTTCCACCTTCAATCCAGTGAAACCCTGAAGAACCTGTCCGAATCACTGCTGGAGGAAATTAAGGAACTGTCCCAGAAATCCATCGGGGCCATCGCCAAGATTTTTAAAGAGGGAATAGACAACGGCATTTATGTCGCTCAACATCCCGTGGCCCTGGCCGACATCTTCTGGTCCATGTTCTCCGGCGTTGTGCTGTGGGAAGCCAGCAAGAAGATTATCAGCCCGGACAAGGACTATCTGAAATCCACCCTGGCCACGGCCTTCGAACTTTTCGAACGGGGAATCCGGAACCCGGACTAAATTGAGCCAACAGACAGTTTTGAGCGAGCCCTTAGACTGAAGGTCGCCCTAGTCTTTCGGATGGCACTCGATGCAGCCGGTGGGACCGGTGGTCGGCAGTTTGCCGTCAATGTCGGCAAGGATGTTGGCCATCTGCTGGATTTCCTCTTTCATGGTCTTGTGGCATCCGATGCACTGGCCATGATATGCATTTTTGTAGTATCGGAAGGCCTGATCCTTGTCGATGACCTTGGAACCTTCTTTTCTGGGCAGGGTATCAAGATCGTGACAACCGGCGGTCATGCAGCCGGTGATGGGCTCCGCTCCTTCCCAGGTGTGGTGACAGTTGTTGCAGGCAAGGACGAAATGGCGACCATGCTGGAACTCCACGGCGGCTCGCTTGGCATCCACCGAATCCGGCGGTTCCAGGGTGATGATCCCCATGGGAACACACATCTCTTCATCCCCGGCAACGGCAATCCCCAACGAGGCACAGGCAACAATACCGATGAGCAACACCACCCCCACAAACGATAGGCTACGCATACGCTTCCCCCCTCCTCAATTCTTATCTTAGGCTTTGGTCGTTAAAAAATGAAGGAGATATAAACCTAAATAGAAAATTTTTCAACGAATAATTACCGGCTCCCTCCTATCGGGCCACCCATCCCTCCCGGCCGACCCGGTTGCGGGCACTTCGCGACTACGGCAGAAGATCCCCGTTTGGGTCGCGGAAACAAATAAATCCACAAAGATTGCGCCGGATTTGGGGTCGCCAGTTTTATTTAAAATCAGGCAAGGCGCGCCAAAGGGAGCGTATTTGTTATACGTGACTTTTGGCGCA
>JABZFO010000123.1 GCA_014237405.1 Desulfosarcina sp.
TCTGCTTCCCTTGAAGACGCAAGGGGCGGCTCGTTGGCCGACAGATCAGGGACATAATCGATGCGGCGCTTGTACCGGGCAACGGCAACAAGCGTACCATCCAGCATCGCTTCATCCGGTGTGGTGTTGTGCAATTTGGCCTTTATGTTTTCGAACTGTTGATCGGCACCACCGCCGTCGATCACCGAATAGATATATTCATCGGGCGGACTGATCTGTATGGTGCCGCGGAAAAAGTAGTCCAGTAGGGCGGCTGAGTAGCCGATGGCGCGGGGGATGAGTTTTTCGGCGTAGTCCCGATGGCAGGCCTCGTCGAGATAGAAAAGCCTGTGGTATAGTGCCGGATGTGTTTCGGGTGATATTTCGTATGTAAAATAAGTTGGTTTGACAAAATGGGTGATCTCCTCTCCGTCCCCCGTCTTTTCAATCCAAAATCCAACATCTTCGACCCCGTCCTTTGCAATAACTGTTGCCGGCAGTTTATTCGCGTCGATATAAGATTGAAGGTCCGTGCTTGTTTTTTTGGGAAAAGGGAATCCGTGTGGATCGTCAATGCCGGCGTTTTCGGTAAAGATGGTATCGTCACTGAAGAAATTTGCATTGGTGTATTCGGCCAGACCAGTTGAAACACTTGTTGAAGGATTCGACCCATCATATTGGTCATTGTCAGAAAGACGCGCTGTCGGGGCTAAAACCACGCCATTGGACACCGTGCTTTGATTTAGCGGAACATCGGTAGTTATGGTGGCGGCATTCCCAATATTTTTAATTGTGCTTCTATTTTGGGCTGCCCATTTTTCAATGTTGGGTGCTCCACCGGCGTTATAGGGTAGCGGATGCGCATCATTTCTAACATGGGCCGGGACTGCCATATCCTGAAGGAGATGGATCTGGTGCCCCAAACCCAGAAGGGCATTGGAGAATTCTTTTTCCTTTACGTTTCGATCGATAGCAATCAGGCTGTTATGGTAATAATCCCTTGTTTTTGACCACGACCAGTCGCCCCCTGCGGATCCTTCCTGCGTGCCACTGTCCTGTGCCCATAAGACGGATGACTTCCCTGAGAACAAAAAATCATCAAGGCCGGCGGTATCCCATGATTCGATTGGATTGATGGGGTTGTGGAAATGATTGAGAAATCTCGGAGCTTTGTCCTCAAGGGTTGAACCAAGTTTGATCCATTTGAATAGTTCCATTCCGTTAACTATTTCTTCAACACCATCTTTCATCGCAAGGTTTATTTTCAGGTTTTGGCTGTTGAGGACGGAGTTATAAATAGCCGCTTCACTCAGTATAGGATGCACTTCTTTATCATCCCATGCATAGAGGTTCAAAGGAAAAAGAAGCAACGTTAAAAAGCTAATCCCTAAAATTCTTTTTATATTATTCATCAGGCCTCCTATACGTTCATCAAATTTCGTTTTTCTCTTTTTTTATTTCCTCAAGAAGCATTTTTTGTTTTTCCTTGGGAACCCAAACGACACTGACATCGAATCTCTTTCGCCGCTGATCCATTGACCATTTGTCCAACGGGATGATGGCCTTGCTGCCTTCCCATTTGACGCGATTCCTGTAATAGATCGCTATTTTCAAGGACTCCCAGCTCGTCAGGCCGACATCTTCATAACCGGCCTTGAAAATCACGATATCCATTTTTTCAAGATAGGTCATGGCCCTCGGCCCCATCCCCTTTATCGTGAACTCGCCGTTTTTATCCGTCACAGTTTCATGAGCGTCATAGTACTCGTGGGCAACACCGCCTGCCCCAGGATATCCTTTGGACCACACACCAAGCACAACCGCTTCTTCGATGGGTTTCAAGGTTTGAGAGTCGATGACTTTTCCATGATAGCTGCCCTCATAATACATGATGCTCATGCAGCCGCACAGCAGCTGCAATAGTGATAGCAATAGGACAGACCTCATTGTCAAGATAATGAATTTCGACCTGCTGAGCGCAGCAACGTGGATATCCGGAAAATTGGCCGGAAAATTGGAAGGATTGCCAAATGAGTGGATTCCCGCTTGCGCGGGAATGACACCCAAGCCCCAGCGGGGTTGCAATTTTAACAGTCGGTTCAACGCTTGCATATGATTGGCCTCTCAATAGTACTTTTAGTGACTCAGAATCGGTGAATCTTCCAGATTCCATTTTCGTTATTTATAAAATAGATGTAGTACGTTATTGGATACGATACTGCGCCATGGGTTTCAATCCTTCGGATACGGTATTTTGCTATTTTATCCGTAACCGAAATTATTGAAATATTCTGCATGTCGTTTGCAATTTGAGGAAGCCCGTCTATCAGAACTGAAAATAATTCATCATACAGGCTCTTTTTAGAATCATCAAAGTACTGTATAGCCCCTTCAACATTCCTTTCTGACAGTTGTGTTTTCATATCCACCCATTTCTGCTGAAGCAGAGCATCAATTTCAGCGATGTCAACGACCACAACCGCCATGGTATCTTTGTATGTCACCGTCTCATGTACCACTTCAGCGGTAAAATAGGTTATCCCTTCATCGATCAGACTGACATGATATTCATCGGGTTCCGTTTCTATCAGTTCAACAGAGCCGGGACCGTTGTGCGACATCGTCGAATCGTTAATGCTGAATGTACCATTGATGTGCAGGGTTAACTCAAGCGGTGAACTGCCGGATTCAATGTTTGATGAAATCTCGATATGATGCTCGGGTATGGCCGCGGGAACTGAAACAGAGGCCGTTTGCACGTAACCGTTTTGATCGGTTGCCGTCACAGTAATTGCGTTTGAGCCCTCCTGAAGGGGAACGTGATTAACCACAAAGTGGCCGTTCCAGGTTTCTGCGACTTTGCCGTTGACCGTGATCCCCGTTTCGCCGAGGGTGGTATTGGAGAATGTGCCGTGAACCATTACATCAGGGCGATTGATCGATTCTCCGTCAACCGGAGAGATAACCTGAATGCTGATGGGAGAGACCACCGTAACAGTTACCGACCTGGTTGAAATTCCTCCGGGGCCTGTTGCCGTGATGGCATAGGTGGTGTCGGAATCCGGAAATATCACCCTTGAACCGGCGGTTTGGACATTACCGATTCCCTGGTCGATGGATACAGCATCTGCGTTTACGGTACTCCATGCCAGTGTTGACGATCCCCCCTGGACAATTTGGAGGGGATCGGCGGATAGGGTAATTGTAGGTGCCGGTAT
>JABZFO010000148.1 GCA_014237405.1 Desulfosarcina sp.
GTGATATGCGACGGCAGGTGGGATTCCCGGATTGGTTCTCCCCGAGCCAGGTTGACCGCCGACTGAAGAATGGATTTTAACTCCCGGATGTTGCCGGGATAGGGATAGCGCATCAACAGAGCCAGCGCGCTTTTTTCGATAAACCCGTCTTTGTTCACATCGTAATACTTTTCCAGAAATTTCCGGGTCAGCAGAAAAATATCTTTCTGGCGTTCGCGAAGCGGGGGAAGATGGAGCCAGCCGCCGCGGATGCGGTAATAAAGGTCTTTGCGAAATTGCTTCTGGGCCATCATCTGTTCCAGGTTTTCGTTGGTAGCGGTGATGAAGCGCAAATCCACCTTCTGCCGGGTACTCGATCCGAGCTTCGAAAACTCACCATCCTGAAGCACTCGCAACAGCTTTCCCTGAAGATTTAATGGCAGGTCGCCTATTTCGTCCAGAAACAGGGTTCCCTTGTTGGTGTATTCCAGGTAGCCGACCCGTCCGGTTTCGGCACCGGTGAACGCGCCTTTGGTATGGCCAAAAAATTCTGCTTCGAACAGGGAGCTGGTGAGGGATGCCATGTTGATGGGAGTAAAGGGATGCTGGGCGCGGGGACTGGCGCCGTGTATGGCCCGAGCCAGAAGCTCTTTGCCGGTGCCGCTTTCGCCGGTGATCAGCACGGGCACAAGGCTGGAGGCGTGAAGCTCCGCCTCTTTGAGAATGCGCAGGACTTTTTTGGACTGAGTGATGATGGGCCTGAAGGGTGCTTCGTTTTCAAGGGCCGGCAGGTCGTCTCGCTTTTCAAGATCCAGCAGATCCAGCAGTCGTTTTCGCTCCAACGTCCGTTTGATGGACAGGGAGAGGTCCTCGGTGGCCACAGGTTTGACCAGATAGTCATAGGCCCCCTTGTCCAGGCACTCTACGGCGATGCGTGCCTCGTTGATGGCTGTTACCATGATACACTCGGTGGAGGGTGAATTGGCCTTGATTTTTTCCAACAGGGCCATGCCGTCCATCTCCGGCATTGTCATATCGATGAGGGCCAGGTCGAAAGAAAGGCCATTTTCCACCTCTTCAGCCAGTTTGACGGAGCTGTCTTCCAGACGGACCCGCCTAAAGCCGATTCCCGATAGTTTTCGCCCCAGAACCTCCAGGTAGTCCCGGTCATCATCCACGACGACGACATTACTGTTCATCGGTCATCACCAACCCTTATGCTGTGCCATTATAGCCTGTGCCAAAGTGGCAGAATCCATATAACGGCCTGTTTTTTCGTTGTTTTTCGACACATATAGTCCATTTTGGCATAGCTGTCCAGCTTTTTTCGATTCTTCATGACGGTTAGTCCCTGCCATCAATTCATGAAACCCTTTGAAATATAAGGAAAACACACCGATTCAAATTAAGATTTGGTGCTGTGGCACAGGCCTTGCTGTTCCAGAATGGTAGAAAAATGTTACCATTTGGCAGCATCAATCGTTTTCGGAAGGCGGTTACCGCTTGTTTTCCGCAGCAACCATAAGGGGATTGGCTTATGCATTTAAAAAACAAATTCGATGTCGGCAAATTCACCATTCTTGCGGAGATGCAGCCGCCCAAAGGGGTGAATGTTTCAGCGATGATCAACAGCGCAACCCGCGTACGGAAGGCGGTGGATGCGTTCCTGGTGCCCGAGATGGGCAACGCCATTATGCGGATGAGTGCATTGGGCGGGGCCATGGTGCTTCAGAGCAGGGGCATGGAGACCATCATGCAGGTGAACTGCCGGGACCGCAACCGGATTGCCCTTCAGGCGGACCTGCTGGCCGCATATGGGTGTGGTATTATAAACATCATGGGTGTGTCCGGAGAAGACCCCAGCCTTGGGGATCATCACCAGACCAAGGCTGTCCACGATATCGATCTGATGACTCTGTTCAAGGCGATCTCCACCCTTCAGACCGGCAAGGATCTGGCCGGAAATGAACTGTCCGGCGCCCCTGAGTTTTTAGTGGGCGCCACCGTCAATGCCCGGGCCACCGGAGATGAATTGGAAAAAAAGTTGGCAGAGATGGAGGAGAAAACTGAGGCTGGCGTTGATTTTTTCATCGCACCCCCGGTTTTTGACCTCGGCACCATCGCCCCGTTTAGGGAAAAGGTTGATCTGAAAAAAACCCGGATTATCCCCACCGTGATGTTGCTGAAATCCGTAGGTATGGCCCGTTATCTGACCCGGCACCTGAACGTGACCATTTCCCAGGACCTGATTAAACGGCTCATGCGGGCCCCGGACAAAGCCACGGAAAGCCTTTCCATCGCCACGGAAATCATTGCTGCAGTGAAAGAGGCCGGTTTTGCGGGCGTCATGATTTCGGCCATGGGATGGGAAGACAAGCTCCAGAAGCTGCTGGACAGGGTCTGACGGACAGCCGGAGCTATTATAATTCCGCAATCACCAACACTTTCGTGAGGAACGCGTAATGGCAGATAAAGAAAACACGCTAAGCAAGGATGTCGTCGGCTCCGTACTGGTGGTCGGCGGCGGCATCGCAGGCATACAGGCAGCCCTGGATCTGGCGGATTCGGGTTATTACGTTCACATGACCGAGAGCAAGTCCGCCATCGGCGGCGTCATGGCCCAGCTGGACAAAACCTTTCCCACCAATGACTGCTCCATGTGCATCATCTCTCCAAAACTGGTTGAGTGCGGGCGCCACTTGAACATCGACCTGATGACGCTGACGGAGATCGAAGAGGTGACCGGCGAGGTGGGTAATTTTACGGTGAAGCTGCGCCAGAACGCCCGGTATATCGAGATGGACAAGTGCACGGCTTGCGGTGAGTGTGCCAAGGTCTGCCCCATTGATACGCCCAACATGTTCGACGAAGGCCTGCGGGATCGAAAGGCGGCCTTCAAGCTCTATCCCCAGGGCATGCCCAGTGCCTATGCCATCGATAAGCGGGGCACCGCCCCCTGCAAGGCCACATGCCCCGCCCATGTGAGCATCCAGGGATACATCGCCCTGATCAACGACGGCCGTTACAAGGAGGCCCTGAAACTCTTCAAGCAGGACCATCCGTTCCCGGGTGTCTGCGGCCGGGTCTGCCACCATCCCTGTGAAAGCGAGTGTACCCGCAACGACGTAGACCAGCCCCTGGCCATTCGTGAGCTTCATCGCTTTCTGGCCGATTATGAAACGCAGAGCCGGGAGACCTACATTCCGGAAATTACGGCTGAGAAGCGGGACGAAAAAATAGCGATCATCGGTTCCGGCCCCGCCGGCATCACCACAGCCTATTACCTGCTCCAGCAGGGCTACCAGGTAACTATTTTTGAAAAGATGCCCGACCCCGGCGGTATGATGCGCTACGGTATTCCCGAATACCGGCTGCCCAGGGATCTTCTGGCCGGTGAGATCGACGTGGTGCGGAAAATGGGCGCCGAAATCAAATGCGGGGTGAACTTCGGTTCAGATATCACCCTGAAAAGCCTCAAGTCCGACGGGTACAGTGCCTGCTTCATGGCTATCGGGCTTCACGGGGGACGCCGCCTCGGCGTTGAGAACGAGGATGCCGAAGGGGTGCTCCAGGGCGTGGATTATCTGCGGGATGCGTCCTTGGGCAAGGATGTCGACATCGGCGAGGACGTCATCGTGGTGGGTGGCGGCAACGTGGCCATCGACGTGGCCCTTACCGCCAAACGAAAAGGGGCCAAGAACGTCACCCTGATCTGCTTGGAAAAGCGGGAAGAGATGCCGGCCTGGGAACACGAGATCGAAGAGGCCCTGGAAGGCGACATCACCATCGTCAACAGCTTTGGCCCCAAATCCTTTTATATCGATAAAAACAAGCGGGTGTCGGGGATCGAATTCAAGACCTGCACAGCGGTGTTCGATGAAGACGGTCGGTTCAACCCCGCATACGATGAGGCGGAGTGCCAGCCCTTTTTCGGCGACACCATCATTATTTCTATCGGCCAGAGCACCAACCTGACCGGCATCAAAGAACAGGGCATCGCCATTTCCCGGCCCGGCGGCCTGGAGGCCGACCCGGTGACCCTGCAGACGCCAATCGACTGGGTCTTTGCCGGCGGTGATGCCTTCTATGGTCCCAAATCGGTGGTGGACGCCGTGGCCTGCGGCAAGGAGGTGGCCGAGAGCATCCACCGGTTCATCAACGGACAGGATCTCGCCGAAGGCCGGACGAAAGAGTGGGACTTTTTCAAACCCGATGTGAGCCAAGAGGCCAAAAAGAAGCGCACCACGGTCCGCTGCCTGGATCCGGAAGCGCGGGAGTGCAATTTCCTGGAGGTTTCCTTCGGTTACAATGAAGAAGAGGCCAAGACCGAAGCCGATCGCTGCCTTAAGTGCGGGCTCTGCTCCGAATGCTACCAGTGTGTGGACGCCTGCCTGGCCAATGCCGTGAACCATGACATGGTGGCCGAGAACAAGACCCTCAATGTGGGCGCCATCATTCTGGCTCCCGGGTTCACCCCGTTCGACCCCTCCGAACACAAGACCTACTCGTACGCCAGCCATCCCAACGTCGTGACCAGCCTGGAGTTCGAGCGGCTACTTTCCGCATCCGGGCCGTTCGAGGGCCATTTGGTCAGGCCGTCGGACCACAAAGAACCGGACAAGATTGCCTGGTTTCAGTGTGTGGGCTCCCGGGATATCAACTGCAGCGATCACAGCTACTGCTCCTCGGTGTGTTGCATGTATACCAACAAGCAAACGATTATTGCCAAGGAGCACAGCGACAAGCCGCTGGATACCGCCGTCTTCTTCATGGACATGCGAACCTACGGCAAGGAGTTTGAAAAATACTACGTGCGCGCCCGGGATGAAAAAGGGGTGCGCTTCATCCGGTCCAAGGTGCATACCATCGATCCGGTGGAAGGCGATAATCTGCGGCTGCGCTATATAACCGAAGAGGGGGAGCTGGTTGAGGAAACCTTCGATATGGTGGTCCTGGCAGTTGGTCTTGCCCCCAATAAGGAATCGGTGGACCTGGCAAAAAAGGTCGGTATCGATCTCAATAAACACCTTCATGCCGCCACCCGGACCCTCGAACCGGTGAGCTCCAGCCGACCGGGTGTGTTTGTCTGTGGTGCTTTTCAGGAGCCCAAGGATATTCCCCAGTCGGTCATGGAGGCGTCCGCCGCCGCATCGACGGCCACCGGGCACCTGGCGGAAGCCAGAGGCACGCTGATCAAAACCAAAGAATTGCCGCCGGAGATCGACGTGTCCGAACAGGAGCCGCGGGTGGGCGTCTTTGTCTGCAATTGCGGCATTAACATCGGCGGTGTGGCGGACGTGCCCGCGGTGAGAGATTATGCGGCCACCTTGCCCCATGTGGTCCATGTGGAGGACAATCTGTTCACCTGTAGTCAGGACACTCAGGACAAGATGAAAGAGGTGATCAAGGAAAAAGGCATCAACCGCGTGGTGGTGGCCTCCTGTTCCCCCCGTACCCACGAGCCCCTGTTCCAGGAAACCATCCGGGATGCCGGTTTGAACAAGTACCTGTTTGAGATGGCCAACATCCGCGACCAGAACACCTGGGTTCACATGAACAACCCGGAACGGGCAACGGCCAAGGCCAAAGACCTGGTCCGCATGTCCGTGGCCAAGGCCGCCTACATTGAACCGCTGCACCAGGTTCGCCTGGCGGTGACCCAGAAGGTGCTGGTGGTGGGCGGCGGTGTGGCCGGCATGGAGGCGGCGCTGGGTGTTGCCGACCAGGGCCTTCAAGTCTACCTGGTGGAGCGGGGAAACCAGCTGGGTGGTGTGGCTCACAAGCTGCGGTCCACCTGGCAGGGGGAACCGGTGAAACCCTACCTGGAAGCGCTGATTGCCAACGTGCGCAACCACGAACACATCCGGGTCTTCATGATGACGGAGCCGGTGGAAACGACCGGTATCATGGGCAACTTCACCACCACCCTCATGACCTCCGGTGAAACCCTGACGGAGACGGTGGTGGAGCACGGCGCCACCATTTTGGCCACCGGCGGCAAGGAATATGAGCCCGCCGAATATCTGTATAAGGAAAATCCAAATGTGCTCACCCACTTTGATCTGGATGCGGCCCTCGATACGGACGATCCCCGGCTATCCAAGGCCCTCTCCGTGGCCTTCATCCAGTGTGTGGGTTCACGCACCACGGAGCGTCTCTACTGCAGCCGGCTGTGCTGTACCCATACCCTGAAAAGCGCTCTGGACCTCAAGGAGCTCAACCCGGAGATGGATATCTACGTCCTATATCGGGATATCCGCTCTTATGGATTCCGCGAGGAGCTTTACAAGAAGGCCAGGGAAAAGGGCATCATCTTCATGCGCTACAATCTGGAAGACAACCTGCCCGATGTGAGTGAGACCGCCGACGGGCGGCTCAGCGTGAAGGTGCGGGACCATGTGCTCCAGATGCCCGTGGAGCTGAACCCGGACTTGCTGGTGCTGGCCACCGCCGTGCTTCCCAATGAGAACAGGGACCTGTTCGAGCTGTTCAAGGTACCCATCACTGACGACGGCTTCCTGGTTGAGGCCCATGCCAAGCTTCGGCCGGTGGACTTCGGCTCCGAGGGCATTTTCATGGCCGGCCTGGCCCACTATCCAAAGGCGCTGGACGAGAGCATCGCCCAGGCCCGGGCGTCGGTTTCCCGGGCCATGACCATTCTGTCCCAAGATTCGATCATGGTGGGCGGTGTGGTGGCCGTAGTGGATCCGGACAAGTGCGCCGTCTGCGTTACCTGCGTGCGGACCTGCCCGTATCACATTCCCTACATCGGGGAGGAGGGCCATGCGGTGATCGAACCGGCCGAGTGCCATGGCTGCGGTTGTTGTGTGGCCGAATGCCCGGGCAAAGCCATCCAGCTCAAGCATTTTACCGATGAACAGATCATTGCCAAGACCGCCGCCCTTTTTGAGAAGAGAACAGTGAAAGCGGCTTAAGGGCCACGGCCAGAAAAAAATGAAATACGGGCGCCAGAATCACCGGCAGCCTGAGAACTCCGGGCGCCCGATCAATTTTAATACTTAAACATCATCGGAGAAAGACCATGAATGAAACCTTTGAACCCCAGATCCTGGCGTACTGCTGCAAGTATTGTGCTTATGCAGCCGCGGACCTGGCCGGATCCATGCGCTTGAATTATCCAAGCAATGTGAAGGTGATTCAGGTACCGTGCAGCGGCAGGGTGGACATCCTCCACATGCTGACCGCCTTCGAAGGCGGAGCGGACGGCGTATATGTGGCCGGGTGACTGGAAGGTGAATGTCATTTCCTGGAAGGAAATCTCAAAACCAGACGGAAAGTCGAATACGTTCAACGAACCCTTAAAGAGCTGGGCATGGAGCCGGAGCGGGTGCAGATGTACAATCTTTCTTCGGCCCAGGGCCACCGATTTGCAGAAATCGCAACCGAGATGACGGAGAAGATCAAGGCGCTGGGACCAAGCCCGGTGGATTCTTAACCACGGCCAAGAGGCGGATTCCTTTGCCCTTGGACCCCAAGAGGTGAACCTATGATAATTGCGGATCGAAAATCTCTGGAAGAGATACTGGACATGATCAAGGATTTTAAAAAGATACTCCTTGTGGGGTGCAAGGGGTGTGTCACCGTTTGCAACGTGGGCGGCGCTAAGGAAGTGGGGGTGCTGGCCGCCACTTTGAAGATCGCACGGAAAAAAGAGGGCAATCCCATCGAGATCGACGAGAAGACACTGGAGCGCCAGTGCGATCCCGAATACGTGGAGCAGATCCGGGACATTTTCGATCAGTACGATGCCATCCTTTCCATGGCCTGCGGTGTGGGCCCCCAGTTCCTCTCCGAGGCCTATCCCAGCCAGAAGTTTTTCCCGGCGGTAGACACGAAGTTCTTCGGCGGTGCCGTTCAGCACGGCATCTGGGAGGAGCGGTGCGCCGGTTGCGGCACCTGCGTGATCCACCATTACGATGGGCTGTGCCCCATTGCCCGTTGCTCCAAGAGCCTCCAACATGGACCCTGCGGCGGCAGCGCGGACGGAAAATGCGAAATCGCCAAGGATGTGGAATGCATCTGGGACACCATCGTAAAAAAGAAAATGGAACAGGGGCGGCTGGAGGATCTTCGAATCATTCGAGCCCCAAAAGACTGGCAGACGGCCAGGGACGGCGGTCCCCGTAAAAGCATAAGGGAGGAGTTGGTGCAATGAGCAATAACGGTCTGAAATCAGGAAGCAATCTGGAGAAGGTGCTCAAGGCGGGCCACTTTGCGTTTACCGGTGAATGCGGACCGCCCAAGGGTGCCAATGTGGAACATCTGAAGGAGAAATTCGAACATCTGCGGGGCAAGGTGGATGCGGTAAATGTCACCGACAATCAGACAGCCGTGGTGCGCATGTCCAGTGCGGCGGCATCGGCCATCATGGTGGCCAACGGCATCGAGCCCAACTTTCAGATGGTGTGCCGGGACCGGAACCGCCTGGCCATGATGGCCGACATCCTCGGGGTCTATTCCCTGGGGGTGAGGAATATGCTCTGCCTCTCCGGCGACCACCAGAAGTTCGGCAACCACCCCCAGTCAAAGAACGTCTTTGACATCGACTCCATGCAGCTCATCGCCATGGTGAAGAAGATGAGAGACGAAGGCAAGTTCCTCAACGACGAGGATATTGACGAGCCGCCGAAGATGTTCATCGGGGCCGCTGCCAATCCGTTTGCCGACCCATACGAATTCCGGGTTTACCGGCTGGCCAACAAGATTGATGCGGGTGCGGACTTCATCCAGACCCAGTGCATCTACAATATGCCCCGGTTCAGAGATTTCATGAAAATGGCCGTGGACATGGGCCTCACGGAAAAGGCATACATTCTCGCCGGTGTCACGCCCATGAAAAGCGCACGCATGGCCCAATACATGGCAAAAATGGTTCCCGGTATGGATGTCCCGGAAGCGTTGATCGAACGACTGAAGGGGGCAGGTAAGGGCAAGCAGGCCGAAGAGGGCATCAAATTCGCCATTGAGCAGATCGATGAGTTCAAGGAGATGGAAGGGGTTGCCGGTGTTCACCTGATGGCCATCGAATGGGAGCACAAAGTTCCTGAAATCGCCGAACGGGCAGGGGTGTTGCCCAGGCCGCAGGTGGACTGAACCGATTTTGCCGGATAAGCGGGATCTGGGGGAGATACCCCCACCACCGACACACTCGGTCCCGCCCGGCGACTATTCAAGCTCAGGCTGCTGATTTATCAACAATCAGCTGAGCATAAAGGAGACATCGTATGAGCGACAAAAAACGAATCTTAGTGGTAGACGACGAGCCCGATTTCTGCTCCATCGTTCAGGGTAATCTGGAAAAGGAAGGTTTCGAAGTGGAGGTGGCTTATGATGGCGTACAAGGGCTGGAGAAAGTCAAGGCCAATCCCCCCGATGCCATTGTTTTGGATGTCATGATGCCGGAAATGGACGGTTACGCGGTGTGCAAGGAGTTGAAAAGCGATGAAAAATATGCCGACATTCCCATTTTGATGCTTACCGCCGTGGCATCCCACGTCTCTTCCACCCGCTACTCCCACTACGACGGCATGAGCATGGAAGCCGACGACTATCTTCCCAAGCCGGCTTCTGCGGAAGAGATCACCGAGAGCCTGAAGGGGCTATTGGACCTGTAACCCCGCGGCCCTCAAACCGGGTCTCCGGTACGGCGGCTGGCATCGGTCGGATACTGGACTATACGGCCGCTGCCGCCGGAATGACCCGCAAACAGCACGGATTCCGGTCCTAAAGGGGTCGGGCCGGAGCGCCGGGCTGGATGCTTCCGGATCCATGCACCTACAGCCAACACGGCACCAGAGGCTTTTCCCAACGGGGCTTTGGTCGCCATCAATCGAGACGCGGCAAGATGAACCAGTCTTCAGGAAGCCTGGACTCGACCTACGAGTACCAGACAAAGGTGTTCTGTCTCATCAGCGATCAGCGGGTGTTTCGATCCAAATCGCCGGAGATGTTTACCACGGTGATCGGCCGGACGGGCATCAAAGGGGCCTATGTGCCTTTTATGGTCGAAGATGGCAATATCGGCAAGGCGTTGGAGAGTCTCCGGGTGCTCAACATTGCCGGTGCCAGCATTACCGCACCATTTAAGGAAAAAGTGTTACCCTACCTGGATGTGCTTTCCGAGGGTGCCAACATCATCGGCGCCGTCAACACCATCGTCTGTAAAGCGGGCCATCTCAAAGGATACAATACCAACGCCATAGGCATCATGGATGCGCTCAATGAAATCGGGTTCGATATCGCCGGAAAAAAAGCCCTGGTGATTGGAACCGGTGGGGCGGCGCGGGCGGTGGTTTTCATTCTCAACTGGCTACGGGCGGAATCGATTGTGGTTGCTGGTCGAGACGATGAAAAAAACCACCGTCTGGCCGGCCATTTCAGCTGTACGCCACGGATGCTGAAGGAGCTGGCCGACGTTCACGTGAACGTGGACCTCATTGTCAATGCCACATCCATTTCCAGCAGTGGTGAGTCCAGCGAGTTAACCGGCATCGTCGGCAGCATGAAGAGCAACGGTTGCCAGTTGGTGTTCGATCTCAACTACGGTCGCCGGGACAATATCTGGCAAGCCCTTGCAGCCAAAAACGGCAACCAATTCATGGATGGCGTGTCCGCCCTGGCCTACCAGGCCCGGCGAACGTTCCTGCTGTGGACAGGCCAGGATGTCCCGCACCAAGAATTCCTGAAGGCGCTGGAGGGATAAGGCCTCCCTGTGGACGCTGTTGAAACGAGTCAGACTATCGTTTGATCTCACGCTTCAGGTTGATTCCGTATTTTCGCATCCGGTTCCACACCGTCACCCGGTTGATCCCTAACATCCGAGCCGCCTGGCTTTGATTCCCACCGGTAATCCATGAAGCGGTTCGAGCCTCCCGCGAGAGCCCCCGGATCGGTTTGCCCGTCCGTAGTTCCAGGTGATTGATGAAGGTGTTGACCAGCAGGGGGATGTCGGTATTTTCAAATCGACCTCGAGGACACTCCTTGGCCGGTGAGTGTTCTCAAGTTCAACCAGGCGGTTTTAGAAATGAATCCTGTAGACGTCCGGCCGTGTTTCACTATCATGCTTTACCTATAAACCGAGGAGGGCCTATGGGGCTGAACAGACGTGATTTTTTTAAATATATGGCAGTTGCCGGCGCAACGGTGGCCGGATCCGAACGATCCGCCCACGCCTGGCAATCCAGGGCGCCGTCCGACCCCTATGGCTGTCTGGTGGATTTGACCCGGTGCATCGGCTGCCGCAAATGCGAAGAGGCCTGCAACCGGGTCAACGCACTGCCGGCACCGGACCGGTCCTTCGAAGACCTGACACTTCTCGACAAAAAACGCCGGCCCGATGAGCGGGCCTACACGGTGGTGAACCGGTATGTCTCGGGCGAGATCGATAAGCGGGACCAGCTGGTGCCTACCTTCGTCAAGCTCCAGTGCATGCACTGCCAGGATCCGGCCTGCGTATCGGCCTGCATTGCCGTTGCGTTGACCAAAAAGGAAAACGGCGCGGTGCATTACGATGTCACCAAGTGTATCGGCTGCCGTTATTGCATGGTGGCCTGTCCATTCGAAATTCCGGCCTACGAGTACCACGATCCCATCACTCCACGGGTGATGAAATGCACCTTCTGCTACGAGCGGGTGGAATCGGAAAAGAAGCTTCCCGGATGTGCGGAAATCTGTCCGGTGGAGGCCATCACCTTCGGCCGAAGAAAAGATCTGATAAAGGTGGCCCGGCAGCGCATTAAAAAGAACCCGGGGCGTTACATCGATCATGTGTACGGAGAGAAGGAGGTGGGCGGCACCAGCTGGATGTATCTGTCCGGAGTGCCATTTGAGAAACTGGGATTAAACGCGCTCCCGGAAAAGCCCATGCCGCAACTGGCCGAAACCATTCAACACTCCCTGTTCAGCTACCTTTGGTCCCCCATCGTTCTGTTCGGAATGCTCGGTGGTGTCATGTGGGCCTCCAAGGACAAGAGCGACCGTGCTGGCAATGGCGGTCGTTCAGGCAATGGCAAGGAAGGAGACTATAAAGGAAGGATGCTATAAATGACCCATCATGCAGCGCCTGTAAAGGCGAAATTCTGGACGCCCGGAGTTGTCGTGCTGGCCTTTCTCATGGCCGCCGGCGCAGCCGCCATCATTGCCCGCTTCATCGGCGGTATCGGCTACGTGTCCAACCTGACCACCGCCAGACCCTGGGGCCTGTGGATCGGGGTGGATGTGGCTTCCGGTGTGGCCCTGGCCGCCGGCGGATTTACCACGGCGTTTCTGGCCCACATCATCGGCCGTCATTATTATGAACCCGTTGTCCGACCGGCCCTGCTCACCGCCATGCTCGGCTATACCTTTGTGGTGTTGGGACTCATGGTGGATATCGGCCGCTCCTGGGCTATCTGGAAGCCCATGCTGTACTGGAATCCCACGTCGGTGCTGTTCGAGGTGGCCATGTGTGTCATGTTCTACCTCAACGTGCTTTACCTCGAGTTCCTGCCCATTGTTGTGGAGCGGTTCAAGGGTGGGGTAAACCTACCCGGACCACTGGCCGCACTCAATGGACCGATTGACGGCCTGCTGAAACTGGCCGACACCATATTGCCCAAGATGATGTGGTTCTTTATCATTGCCGGCGTGGTGCTTTCCTGCATGCATCAATCCAGCCTGGGTTCGCTGATGCTCATCGCTCCCACCAAGCTTCATCCGCTGTGGTACACGCCCATTCTGCCGCTGTTGTTCCTCACTTCGGCCATTGCGGTGGGCTACCCCATGGTGGTGTTCGAAGCCACCCTGGCCACCAAGTCACTGAAGCTGGATTCGGAGATGAAGCTCCTCACCCCGCTGACCCGTTTTACCATTTTCCTGCTTGGACTCTACCTGGCACTGAAGGTGGGAGATATTGTGGTGCGCGGCACCTATGTCTATTTGCTGGACTTTACGGCCCAGACCAACGCCTTTCTCATCGAGATGGTTTTCGGCGTGATTGTCCCCTGGCTGATGCTGTTGTCTCCGAAATTGCGTCGATCCCGCCAGGCGCTGTTCATTGCCTGCACCATGATCGTGGGCGGCGTGCTGGTCAACCGGATCAATGTATTTGTAGTGGGATACCGCCCCCCCATCAGCGAGGCCAACTATTTTCCGGCAATCGGTGAAATACTGGTCACCGTGGGGCTCATCGCGGCGCTGATGTTTGTCTATCGATTTATAGTGACCTATTTGCCGGTACTCAACAAACCAGAACAGGAGGTGTCTGCATGACCAGAACAGGACCGGGTGTTATTTTAACAATCACGGCTGCCCTGGCCGGCATCCTATTCAGCACTCCGGCCCTGGCGGCCAACCCGTCGCCCGCTGAAACAGCGGCTCCAGAAAAAGTGGTTTGGACCGCGCCGGACCAGGAGGAGGCCGAAAAGCGGGCCGAGGAGGTGGTCCCGTTTGTTGAGGCGGTGATGGACGAGTGTCGGCTGTGCCGGCAGCAGCGGCTCCGGGATGTGGGACTGAGTGTCAAGGACCAGTCGGAAAGCTACTTTCTGCTGAACAGCCCCATCATCCGGAAGACCGAAGACCACTACGGGCCGGTGCGCTTCATGCACGCCAAGCATGCCGGCGTCACCAAAGACTGCGCCCTGTGCCATCACTACCGGCCCCTGGATGAAACGGCATCGGAAACCACCCGATGTTCCGCCTGTCATCAGGAGCCGTTCAATAAGGACCATCCCGAACGATTGGGTCTCAAGGCCGCCTATCATCAACAGTGCATGGGGTGTCATCAGGAGATGGACAAGGGACCCATCGACTGTGCCGGCTGCCATCGGAAGAACGTGCCCGACCATAAAGACCTGATACAGCTGGCCGCCAACCCGGAACCCTTTGAGGTAACCAGCGAATGCCTGCGCTGCCACAAGCCGGCAGGCGAGGATATGCTCAAGTCGGCCCACTGGCTGTGGAAAGGACCGTCTCCATACACGCTCCATCACCGAAAGGAGGTCGAGCTCGGTAAGGCAACCATTGCCACGAACAACTTCTGAGTGAGCATCATCAGCAACGAGGCTCGTTGCACAAGTTGTCACGCCGGATACGGGTGGAAAGACGCGACTTTTGACTTTACCGATATGACCAAGATCGACTGCCTGGTTTGCCACGACACGTCAGGCACCTATAAAAAAACACCCACGGGGGCGGGCATGCCGGATCCCACAGTGGATCTGGTGGCCGTGGCCAAAAGTGTCGGTCCCACCTCCCGAAAGACCTGCGGTGACTGCCACTTCAACGGCGGCGGCGGCGAAGCGGTGAAACATTCCGACCTCTCCCGCCAGCTGCTTCATCCAGAGCGAAGCTGTGATGTCCACATGGGCGGGTATGATTTTCAGTGCTCGGAGTGCCACCGCACCCGCAACCACAAAATTGCCGGACGAAGTTCTTCGGTGCCCGTCGTTGAAGGTAGCTTCTCCTGCCAAAACTGCCACACGGGCAAACCCCATAATGGTGCCAAACTGCTGGACCATCATCTGAACAAGCACTGTGAAACCATCGACTGCAACACCTGTCACGCGCCGGTGTATGCCAAATGCAAACCCACCAAGGTGTTTTGGGACTGGTCAAAAGCCGGGGATAAAGAGCGAAAGCCGAAAAAAGACAAGTACGGCATGGAAGATTATAACTGGAAAAAGGGTGAGTTCATCTGGAAAGAGTCACCCAAGCCGGTTTACGCGTGGTACGGCGGATTCATGAAACGGGTGTTGTTGGGAGACAGGCTGGATCTGTCACAACCTGAGATCAACATCACCGAGCCGGTGGGCTCCATCAACGACCCCAATTCCAGAATTTCACCCTTCAAAATCATGAAGGGGGTTCAGCCTGTTGATGCCGATTATAAACACCTGCTTGTCCCCCACCTGTTCCCCCGGGACAAGGAGGACAAGACCGCCTACTGGAAACACCGCGACTGGCAGAAGGCCTTTGTGGACGGCATGAAGGCTGCCGACATGAAGTACAGCGGCAAGTACGAGTGGATCACCACCAATATGTACTGGGGTGTCGAACACGAGGTGATGCCGGCGGATATGGCTCTCTCCTGCGTTCAGTGCCACGAGAGCCTGAAGGGCGAGCGAACCTGTAACCGCTGCCACCAGGACAGCCGGGACGTCGACTTCAAAACGATCGCCCACAAGGGGACCGACTTTTCCTACATGGCCTCCAAGGGCCGTGACGTGAGCCACCTGGTGGGCACCACCGACTATATCGACTTCAAGGGTCTAGGCTACAAGGGCGATCCCATCATTCACGGCGGTCGCTTCAAAAAACTGCCCATGGGATACAAAGCGGAAAAATAGCCCTCCCTGACGTTATCCTCACCAAACCCGCCGCCTCCTGATGCCTGCATCAGCCAGGCGGCGGTCCTTTTTCTTCGGCCCCAAGACTAAAAATGGTATCGCACGCGCAGTTCAAGCTTGTTTTTGTTTTGTTTTTCCGCAAACTCGGTGAATGTACCGCCGTTTAAAAAAGTATATCGCAGCCGGAGCTCCCAATTGGTAAAGCCCGTATATTGAATCTCAGGGCTGATGGAGTAACTCCGGTCGTCCAGATTGACAATGGCGATCAACCCTGGTGTGAGATATAGAATGTTAAACGGGTCTTTCTGATTGATTTTCAAGTAAAGATAATTTCGGCCCAGGTTGGGGCTGTTGTATCCCATGCTGGAAACGGTCTTCGCGTTTTGGATGATGAGATCTGACCCGGTGTCAGCCAAATGCGAATCGGCATCTTCGACCAACTGATAGAACGCGGTCAACTCCTCCGACGAGAAGCCGGCACCATTGTGGTAATATTCAATGATGGTGGTGATATCATTTTCAGTGAGATATCTAAGGCCGAAGAGATATCTGCTGACAGACCGTTCCCGACCGGCAAGCACGCCGGACGGCCCGAGATAATTTTGTTTCAGGTCGGTCAAATAGGCATATTCACCATGAATTTCAAAATTTGTGGTCAGGTTTCTGGAAAAATCGATGCCGTATCTCAGGGATCGGCTGTTGCCGGTAAATAGCACAAGGTCGATATCCGTGTCTCTATAAAGCATGTAAAGCTTCGCGGCGACGTTCATGTATCCCGATTCACCGAAATCCTCATTTACATGCTCATAGACCGGTATTGCCACGGTCGTGAGGGCCATTGCCTGTAAGGGCCGGTTGAAACTTTTTATCAGATCCACACCGGCAGCAATAAATCCCTCCAGCGCCTCTTCGGGGTTGTTGGGGTCCTTGGGTCGATCAATAAAACCGACCGGATTCCAAGCATATCCGGTACCCCACTTGAATCTTTTTTTTCCCAGGTCGGCGGTGAAAAACGGTAGTGGTTTAAGACTCAGATTCGCTTCATAAATGTCGATGGCGTCCGACCCGCCTAAATCGTCGTGTCTCGCCTCGGCGTGCAGCAGCCCGTTAAACGCCCCGATGCCCTTTTTGTAGCCGACATCCAGTTGAAGGGTACCTGTGTAGCGATCGATGGTGCTGCGGGGATCATTGTAAAAATTGAGGCCATAGAACGCGCTCTAGCGATCCAAGGTCAAGTACAGCTAACAGTAGATAGAGCGCGGCAAGGGTAACGGTGGATATCCGGTAAAACCCCTTGATCATCGCAGCTCATTCACCCGGGGAAGATAGTTCAGCGTGAACACTTCATCAGCCAGGTTTTTGCTGGTGACCTTGGCGTAGAGCATGACGGATTTATACCCTTTGTAAAGCGGGCTGTCCGTTTCCAGGACTGACGGGCGGACGAGGTTGTCGCCAAAGTCCTTTATCTCTTTGTAGTATAGTGTTTTAATCAGCATCCCGCTGGCGGCATAGCATTCGATGGTTACGGGGACCATCGCTTTTTTATCCACCGTCATTTTGAGCCGGTCATAGGCCACCGACGAGGTCTTCGCCGTGCAGGCGAGAATGTAGGCCCCGGCGGTTTCATCATCAATGGCGGCCTCATACTCCGCGCTGTAGTCCAGGCGCAGAATGTCTGAATTATTAAATACCCCTCCTACCACCGACTGCAGGCTGGTAATGCGTATCGGTCTTCCAACGCTGGGAATGTACAGCCACATATTTTCTCCCAGCCGCAGGGTGGCTCGCCCCTTTTCGCTGGCCGGAGACAGGAATAGCGCCACCATCTTCTCCTGGCCCTTTTTTACCGTGTACAGCACATACTCTTTTTTACTGCCGTCGGGTTCGATATTGATCAGCTTGCGGTACATCTCATAGGATTCGGGCTGCAGGTTGCGGTCCACCTGAAGCAGGATTTCGTTGCCGTCCTGGGCCGCTGCCGGAGCAGTTATAAGCAACCACGCAATCATGTAAAAGAGAAAGCCGCGGGAAAACATTCTCAGCTTCGATAATGGTTTGTTCCTCGTCATGCGCGATACCTCCTTTATACGTGCCGCAGGGCGGCGATGGGGTCCATTCGGGCCGCCTTGAAGGCCGGCTGTACGCTGGCGGCCACGGCAATACCGATGACGATCAACACGATGGTGATCACATCTCCGGCGCCGATGGTGGGCGCCAGCACCAGGTTGGACTGCCGCCCGAAATCAAAGGTGAGGCCGGCGGCGTTGATGGCGGCAATGCTGATCAGGCTGATCACCGTTCCCACCACCGTTCCCAGCACGCCGAGCAGAAAGCCCTCGACCACGAACAGGGCCATAATCTTGCCCGGCAGCGTTCCGATGGCGGCAATGGTACCGATTTCATTGATCCGCTCGTACACCGCCATGATCATCACATTCATGATGCTTACCAGCACAATGGCCACCAGCATGATTTTGATGAACAGGGTCATCAGGTCGATCATTTTGGCAATATTGTAAAATGGCGACAGCTTCTCCCAGGTGTGCACCTCGAATACCGGCCGGTCGTTTTTGTCCCTGATGGATTCAAGTTCGGCCTTGAGGACGGAAAACACCCCGGGCAGATCATCCATGTTTTTCAGGCGGATGGCAATTTCACTGACTTCAACACCGCTGATGCGCAGCAGCTCTTTGGCATCGTCCAGGTGAATCACCCCGTCCCGGCCCCCGGGGCCGGAAATGCCTTCCAGGACGCCGCTGACCGTAAAGGTTTTTCCATTGACCGAGCCGTCCTTGTTGTTGGCCACCAGCACCACGCCGTCTCCTACTTTTACTTTCATGCCCTTGGCAATCAACTCTGGAATGAGGATCTGGCCCTTTTGCAGCAGGGTTTCTTTCTTTTCCCCTTGAACAATGCGGTCGGTAAGCAGTGGCACGGTCTTGACCTCCTGCTCGGGGATCACCGTATTGAGCCGAATGTTGGTGGTCTCGGTAAAATTGCTGAACATGGCCCCGAGCTTGATGCGCATGGAAAACGATTCAATCTCCGCTGTGTCGCCGAGGAGCTGCGTCACCTTGGCCACTTGCTGCGGGTTCAGGTTACGGTTGAGCGGCAGGTTGTCGATGGAGGCCAGGTAGCCTTTGCGGTGGACCTGGAGGTGGCCGATCATGGAGTCGGTTATCTGGCCCACCATCATCTGCTTGAACGATCCGGTGATGGAAATGAACAGCAGGACGGCCACCACCCCCAGGGTGATCAGGGTCGATGTGAGCAGGGTGCGGCGCTGGTACCGGCGAAGATTGCGGGTGGCGATTTTGATGACATTAAGCATGAGCCCCTCCTTCCTCGTTCTGGCGTTTCAACAGCTGGCCGTCTTCCAGGGTGAAAACGATTTCCGCGTTGCGCATTATTTTGGGGTCATGGGTGGAAAAGACGAAGGTGGTGTTGAACTCATCGCGCATCTTTTTCATCAACTGGATGATCCGGTTGGCCGTCTCTCCGTCCAGGTTGGCGGTGGGTTCGTCGGCCAGCACCAGTTTGGCATTGGTGACCAGTGCCCTCGCCACGGCTACCCGCTGCTTCTGGCCGCCTGATATCTGGCGGGGGTATTTATTACCCTGATCCCCCATGCCAACGGCTTCGAGCAGCTCGCTTACCCGCTTTTTGCGCGCCGAAGCGGGCCAGTTCTGCACCATGAGCAATGGATATTCCACGTTTTCAAAGACGGTCAGTACCGGAATCAGGTTGAAGTCCTGAAACACGAAGCCGATGTGCTCTCCCCTGAATTGAGCGGCCTGTTGTCGATCCATGCGGACAATATCCCGGCCGGCGACCTGCAGCGATCCCATAGAGGGTGGATCGAGGCATCCGATCATATTGAGCAGGGTGCTTTTGCCACTGCCCGAAGGCCCCACGAACGAGACAAAGGAGGCGGGTTCGATGGTGAAATTGACGTCGCGGATGGCCGTTACCAAGATGTCACCGAGCTGGTATGTTTTTTTCAAGTTTTCTGCAACCACCAAAGACATGGGCGTTTCCTTTCCTGTGCCGCCATTGCATTCAAACAGTTAAAGATATGAATTCAGTATAGATGCGAAGGTATTGCTCGCATCTGGGCCTAATATAGTGGCACGTGACGAGATTTTCAATATGCCCGGGTGCAAAACGGCTCCCCATGATCAAAGAATCCGTCCGCATCTATATCCACCGAGGTGAAGGCATCCACACCGGCACCAGGGATGTGATCGCTCAGTTCTTCGGAATCCAATCACCCAACCCTATTTTTAACCATTGCGTTGAACGGCCCCGATTCCTTTAAGGGACTGCCGTTTACGCCGCCGCGGTCACGGTTGGAAATGATTTCAAATTGGTGTGGGGCAGAAACAGGGCCGAGGTGAATTCGTCCATATACCGGGGGTTGCTGGAGAAGTCGATGTAAGTCATGTTGTTGCAGATCTCCCGGGCCTCCTGGCGGTAGTCGGTGGAGAGCAGAGCCATGTAAGCCCCGACAATGGATGCGTTTCCCATGTAGTTGAATTTGCTTCGATCGATATCCGGCAGCAGGCCGATAGTCACGGCTTTTTCGATGTTGAGATACTGCCCGAACCCGCCGGTGATGATCATGCGCTCCACCATGGAAAAGTCCATCCCCGCTTCGCTCAGCAAGGTCGTGAAGCCGGCATAGACGGCGCCTTTGCTGTAGATGAGATTTTTCAGGTCCGATGCGGTGAAGACGATGTCCTCCTTCATGGGTGTGTCATCGGCAAACACCAAAACGTAGGCCGGTTCGTCGCCCTGATCCCGCACGCGTTCGTTCTTCAGCCCTTTTTGGAACCGGCCGCTCTGGTCAACGATGCCGGTTTTCAATAATTCTGAAATCAGGTCGATCATGCCCGATCCGCAGATGCCTCGGGCTGGCGTGTTACCCACCATTACCAAATCCGGCACCAGTGTTTCCGGGTCGATGGTCATCTTTTCGATGGCGCCTTCTTCGGCGCGCATGCCCCAGCGGATGCCCCCGCCTTCGAAGGCCGGCCCGGCGCTGCAGGCGGCGGTCATCAACCACTCTTTGTTGCCCAGCACAATCTCGCCGTTGGTGCCGATGTCGATATACAGGGTCACCGGTTCCTCCCGGTGAAATCCGGTGTACAGAATCCCGGAGACTATATCACCCCCCACATAGCTGGCTGGACCGGGCATGACGAACACCGCTGCGATGGGGTTTGCCTTCAGGCCAATTTCTCCAGCTTTTAAAATGGGAAAATCCGATACCGTGGGGATATATGGATCCCGTCGGATGTATCGGGGTTCGATCTGAAGCAGCAGGTGGGCCATGGTGGTATTACCCGAAATCACGACATTGCGGATTCCGTCTGCCTTGGTGCCGGCGCTGTCCAGAGCCTCACCGATCAGACTGTTGATGGTGGCCAGGGCCATGCGGCTGAGCTTCTTCACCCCGTTTTTTTCAGCACAGACGATGCGATTGATCACATCGTCCCCGCAATCGGCCTGGCGGTTGTGGCCGGCGGTGGCAGCCACGATGGTGCCGTCAACCAAGTCCACGAGGTAGACCACGATGGTCGTGGTGCCCACATCGATGGCCAGCCCAAGTGAAGGCTGCGCACCGTTGCCGGCACGCACCTCAAGAATTTCATTGGCGCATCGTCGGCGAATCACCGATGCGGTGATGTTCCAGTTGTCCTGGCGGACGACCTCGGCCAGTTGTCGCATGACCTTGATGCCCACGTTCAGCCGGGCCACATCACATCCCGTCTTTTTCAGTCCCCGATTGAGCCGGTCCAGATCGCTTACCGAATCTTCAAGGGTCGGCGGTTCCAGGGTTAGCGGAATCTCTTTGAGCATGGGATCGATCTCTTTGACCAATACTTTGAGTCGTTCGGTGGCCGCCTGGCCCATGCCGGCAATCTTCAGTTTTCGTTCGATGGCCTCTTCGGGGATCTGCACGGACACATCGCCGGTCACCGTACTCTGGCAGGCCAGCACGTATCCTTTCTCTTTTTCGCCATCGGTCAACAGGGGCGTGGGCAGGGAGGTTACGTTTCCGGAAACCACCACCAGTTTGCATTTTCCGCAGGAGCCTTTCCCGCTGCATGAGGCGTTGACATGAACCTCTGCGGCCTGGGCCGCCTCCAGCAGTGTGCTGCCGGCGGGCATGGAAACGGTTTTTTCTTCGGGGAGAAATGTGATCGTATGTACGGCAGCTGCCGCTTCTTTGGATTCTTCGGCATCCCATCCCTCTTTGCGCTTGCTCATGAACCAGATAGGGCAGGCCGATCGGTATTTACAATAGAGCTTTGGGTCTCTACATTCCAGGCACTCTTCACACAAGTAGATTTGATGCTTCATGCAGATGTATGGGGTCTCACGATCCGGATGGTTGATACACTTTCCCATGATTCAGCGCTCCCTTCAACCGCCGATGGGTCGGCGGATAATTTTCAGTAGTCGACAACAATGCCATAAATATACCAGAGACGATTGCCAATGCCAGGTTTTTTTCAAGATAGTGGGCCATGGTGCCGTCATTGTGGTGGATGAGGCCGACCAATCAGCTTTTTTAACGCCATGTTGAGCGTCTCTGCGGTTTGAACGCCGATAAAGCGGTTCATCTCTCTGCCTTCTTTAAAAAGAATGATGGTGGGAATGCTCTGAATCCCCAGGTGCAGGGCGATGTCTCGGTTTTCGTCGATATTTATCTTCTTGACCGCTGCCTTACCCTGGTAGTCCTTTTTCAATGCGTCGATGATCGGTTTTTGAGCACGGCACGGACCGCACCACGGTGCATCAAAATCCAACAAGGTCACCCCGTGCAGGATCGACCGTTCAAAATTTTTCTGAGTTAATCGTCCAATCGCAGCCATTGCTATTCTCCTGGTGCCATTTAACCTGATCCCATTTAAAAGGATTAACTTAAACAACTTTTGTGCCACATGGGTGGCACGACATGAAATTATTTGAGAAGTTGTTTAATATGCTGAAAAAAGAAATAGTTGTGTGATTCTTCAATGTCTGCTTGAATTTCTTGGGAGACACCAAAGTGATGGTGAGGTGGATGGGTACCGTTACTTCTGGAAGGGTGTTCCGTGGGTTAACGTTAGGTAACGTTTTTAAGGTGATATTTGTCGTACCATGTCATTAGCTCTTTAGAGAAACATTCTGCTCCCTTGACTTCATAAAGTTATACGTGTATCGTACGTGCGATTATTGAAGAGAGGTGTAGTGGATTAATTTCGATCCTTCAGTCGAAAGTAAAATCCTCAAGCAGCAACCCGCCGTCATTGTAAACAATGATGCTGCCAATCATTTCCTCAATAGAGTCCAAGTCGTTCCCCTCACGAGTAGCGTTGGCAAACTCTACCCAAGCGAAGCATATGTGATGTTTCGTGGAAAAAAGCCAAGGCTATGGCCGATCAGTTTATCACGGTGAGCAAGAAGCGGCCAAGAAATTCATCAGGATCGGTTTCCTCCACTGAGATGGAGGGTATCGGTCAGGCAATCGCGATCCAACTTGATCTCTAAGGAGTAGCGCAAAAATAAGTTCGTAATTATTTTGTGTTGAGGCGCTCGCCTGACAAGGCGCGAAAGTGCAGGAATATCATGTATATTCCAAGCGTTCGCAACGCAGCTAGGTGGGATGCATCGGCGCTTAAAATGTGAAGTTGTTTTTACGCGACCCTTAGCAGCGAACAAGCGCTTGATAGGGACCTGGAAAAGCCGCCCCTTTTTTGAAAGGCATTTTTAAACCAACCTTGTTATCTTTTTAGTTGCCTTTTGGTCATCATTTCTCGGCTCTTCAGCTTCTCGTTATCTTCTTGATGTAGATAATTGCTTGAAAATTCGTAAAGCATGGTGGTGTGTTGTTCAATGTCGGCTTGAGGCTTGTAGGCTGATAACTAATGGATATTATAATAAAAAAGAGCGCTTTCTTCAAATATTTTATTGCGAAGCTCGGGTTTAATACCCCGCCGCTTGCGGCGTTTAAATTGAACATAACCTATTTTGATTCCCCTGTGATACCCCGCTGCTTGCGGCGGGGTAGTTCATTTATCCTTAGAAAACCTGGTCCTCTGGGCCAAGCTTCTTTACTTTAAATCATACACAATAATAAAGGGAGGATATAAATTTGAAGCATCATTACTCTAAAAATGAACGTGTGACCACAGCATTACTTCTTGCAGCCGGCATAGGTAGCCGCCTGCATCCCTTGACGCGGAATGTGCCTAAATGCCTAACAAAAGTCAATGGCATATCGATACTCGAACGGCTGACCTCCACATTGAATCAGCATGGTTTCAAACGTCTGGTTGTGATCACAGGATATCTGGAAAACCGTATTCGGGAGTTTCTGGGAGATCAGGTGGGGGGCATAAAAATAGATTATATTTACAGTCCGTTATACAGGACAACCAATAATATCTATTCTCTCTGGATGGCATGTGAAGTTATTAATGAGCCATTTCTGCTACTCGAAAGTGATCTTGTTTTTGATGAATCACTTCTGGATGCCATGCTATATTCTGACAGAATAGCTGTTGCGAAGATGCAGCCCTGGATGAATGGGTCATGTGTTACGATCAATAAATTTCAACAGGTTAAAACATTTTTTGCAGACAGCGCAAACGCTTTTGGGGAGATCAAATACAAGACGGTTAATATTTACAGCATTTCCCTTGCTTCGTGGCATCGTATTGAAAAAAAATTAGACCAGCGTATTTCAGAGGGCAAAGTAAATGACTATTACGAAACCGTATTTGCGGAAATGATTGCTGACGGCAGCCTCTCTTTTAAAATTGTCTCTTTTGACGGCAAGCCATGGTATGAAATAGACACCATTGGCGATCTGGTAAAGGCTGAGAAACTATTTTCCTCAGACAATTATACGATCCCGAAAACGGTTACTCTTTCACAACCTGGTTATCTTAACATGCAATTGATCAATGCGGTAACATTCCCCCCAAAAATGACAGTGACCTTAAATGTCACTAAATAATTATAGATCTCAATATGAGAAATACGAATTTATCTCTGGTCAACACGGTGGATACTATCGGCATAATTTTATAGATCATGCCTATCTTTATAATCTTTATTTCCCGCCCGAGGCTATTTTTACAAATCTTAAAGATCAAATTCACGATCTTGTTCTGAACTATCCGGTGGCACAAGATGCCCTTGCTGCGTTGATTGGCAAAATAATTGACCAACCCGCTGAAAGAATTGTTGTGGGCAACGGAGCTGCGGAATTAATAAAAATTGTATCCGGCCACATATCAGGCAGTTTAATCGTTCCAGTGCCTTCCTTCAATGAATATGCCAATGCAGCACCTTCAGATCAGGTCGTCGAATTTCCGCTTGAGTTTCCCTCTTTCCAATTGGATGTAGAAAAATTTGCTGCGGAAGCGATCCGCGTAAAAGCGGATGTAGCTGTTGTAGTAACACCTAACAATCCAACATCCATGTTAATTCCTAAGCCCGATCTCATTTGGCTTGCAAGAAAACTGGAAACCCATGACTGCATGCTGATTGTTGACGAGTCATTTTTAGATTTTACAGAGAATCCTGATCAAATAAGCCTGCAACAAGAAATCGAAAATTTCCCGAATATAGCAATTTTTAAAAGCATGAGCAAAGCCTACGGTATCTGCGGGCTAAGGATCGGCTATATGCTGACTGCAAACTCAAAATTTACTGAAGCGGTAAGAAACGGCGTGCATATTTGGAATATTAACGGATTTGCCGAAGCGTTTCTACGGCTCTTACCCGATTACAAACGTGAATTTATTGAAAGCTGTAAACAAGTTCGAACCGACAGAGACAGGCTGTATAAAAAACTTTATTGTATTGAAGGTATGACTGTTTTCAAACCTGATGCGAACTTTATTTTCTGTCGTCTGCCGGATAATGTGCAAAGTGCTCCTGCAATTACCAAAAAATTGTTTATTGAACACAATATGTACATAAAAGACTGTGCGGGCAAAACTCAACCGGATTCTGATCGTTATCTTCGGATTGCCAGCCGTACAGAAGAAGAGAATTGTAAATTAGTTGACGCCTTAATCGATGTAATGGACTTAAAAAGCGGAGCAGCATAAAAAGAATGACAAATCCCAAGCCTCAACAACCCCATCAACCCACAATGCTTTCTTTTGCCGGGGATCTTCCCAATATCTGTTCGCTTGCAGGCCTGTTATGTGCCGTGCTTGGTATTTACTACGCTATTTTAGGTAATTTCCCTGTTGCGCTAATTGGCGTTCTGTGGGCTGTTTTATTTGACTGGGCTGATGGAATCATTGCTCGCCAAATGACGGGGCGAACAGATCACCAGCGCGCTTTTGGTGGCCAGTTTGATTCACTGATAGATATTGTAAGTTTTGGCGTGTTCCCTGCTATTTTTCTTTTAAGCTATGGTCAGTTCAGTCCATGGTTCCTGCCGGGAGCTTTTCTTCTTGTCGCCACCAGCGCTATTCGATTGAGTTATTTTAACATTTTCGGCCTGATTGACAATAAAACCTACATGGGGCTGGCATTAGACAACAATGTTATTATTCTTGCTTTTGTGTTTTTGTTTGAGGGCTTTATTAAGCATACAGTTTTTTCGATAATCCTTTATGCGCTATTGATGTCATTGCTGGTGTTTAATGTAGCCCCTATACGAACGCCAAAATTTGCCGGAAAATGGTTTTATGTTCTTATGGGCTACACCTTGGTATTGACAGTTATCTACGGTTGGATGCAGTGGAACAGAGTTTAACAAGATAAAGTATATGAACAAATATCGACCACTCAGAAAATGTATATCGATCAATGACAAAGAGTTAATAATTTATGGGACAGATAATTTTTCACAATTCCCGCGACGTGATGCATCGGTAAGTTCAAAATGTGACAGAGCACTCCCTGTAGCATGCCGGAACGATCTGGTGGTTTTGCGGGGAAAACTGGACCTCGAGTATCTCAACTGGCTGCATTCACATGGTCTTGGACCCGATCATGTTGTCCAATATAATGCTCAGTCAAGGGAGATGACGCTATCGGAACTTATCGTTAATAACCCCGAACCCATCAAAAAGATCATTCAGAAGACCGGCAGGAAACCGGTATACGTTCCATGGTTTTCAGCGCATATGGAAACTGAAGCCGCAGAAGCGCTTGGTGCTGATCTTTTCGGGGCATCTGAATTGGCAACATTAAAGTATAATGACAAGGCGTCTTTTAAGACCATATGCCGCCAATTGGGAATACCTGTTGTTGAAGGCAAATTGTTCGAAATGTACCCTGAAAATAGTGACAATTGCCTTGAAATGAAAAAGTTGATTAACAGCTATCTGTCAACATACAAAACTGTTATTATCCGCGGAACTCTGGGTGAAGCCGGTATATCGTTATACAAAACAGAAGGCAATGATATTTCTAACTTGTATCGGCAAATAGTAGATAGCGGCGAAAAGGTGGTTATCATTGAGCCTTTCCTGAATGTTTTTTCTTCTCCGACCGATCAATGGGTAATTGGAAGAGATGGAAAAATAACACCGCTTGGAATGCGGGATCAAATATGCGCAAGCGGCATGGTACATATAGGTACCCTCAAAGGAGGAAAAACTTCACCAGACGTTTCAAACACCATCACTAAGACATCGATTAAAATTGTAAACAATATGGCTGAATGCGGATATAGGGGTGTAGCCGGTATCGATTATATTGTGTCGGATGAGGGCATCTTTCCCGTTGAAAATAACGCTCGTTTTAATGGTTCCTCTTATGTGAGCATGATTGTAGATAACATTGAAGAATTGAGTTCTCCCATTCCATACTGGAAATTCATAAAGATCAAGACCGCTCCATGTTCATTTCTTGCGCTCACTGAACGTATTAAACCAGTTCTTTATGACGGCAAGAAGTTAAATTCCGTTTTTCCTTATAACTGCGACAAATTACCGCTTTCCGGTGATTTTGCCGTTGTGCTCTTAGCCGAGGATATGGATATGATTTTCAACATTGAAGAATCATTGAAAGAAATGGGGGTTAAAAGGGACTGATCAAACCTATATACCAAGAAATTGGCCTATGGGAGAATTCATGATCAGATGATAAGCAATCAGTGAACTGCTGAAGAAAGGCTTCTGAAGCGCAGAAGAATGTATAACGGTGTTAAAAATGCCTGAGAAATCTGATATTGAAGCATTGAAAACAACTGTTGCCAAGTTGAAACGCAAAATATCCGGACTTAAACGCTTAAACGCGACACTGACTGCGGAGAAGAAAATCCTGGACGAGATCGGCGAATTGCCATTGGAGCTGCAGAAAAAACTACTCAGGGTCCTTCAGGAGGGCGAGTTTGAACGGCTGGGCAGCTCTCTGGTGAGGCGCACCAATGTTCGCGTTACAGTGGCGACGAATCGAAACCTTGAAGCGAGTGTCGGCAAGGGACGATTCAGAAAGGATCTTTGGTATCGCCTATTTCTTTCCTGTTTCCCGTATACGGGTGAAAGATGTTCCAAATATCATTGGCCAAATTTAACTGGAAACTACCGGTTTGTCATTGTGCCGTTACAGGGCGGGTGCATCCCAGCCGCCACCGATGGCTTTGTATAGGCGGATCAAATTGGACGTCACCTCTGCATCGCTGGTGGCCAGGTTGTCTTGCTGGATAAACAGGGTCCGCTGGGTATCGAGCACATAGTTGAAATCGCGCAATCCACCCCGGTAAAGTTCACTCGCCATGTCAACGGCTTCGAGGGAGGCGGCCACGGCTTTTTTGAGCTCCTCGCGTCGATCCAGCTCACGGGCATAGGCGACGATGGCGTTTTCCACATCCTTCAAGGCGGTCAGCACTGACTTTTCATAGACAAGCAGAGCCTGCTGCTGGCGTTCGTTCTGGACTTCGATATTGTTGCGGACACTTCCCGCATTGAAAATATTCCATTTAAAAGAGGGTCCCACACTCAGGGCCCGGCTCAGGGCCGTGAATAAATTGGTCGTATCGGTGGCACTGAACGACAAGCTTCCGGTTAACTGGAAACGCGGATATAATTCGGCCACGGCCACGCCCACCCGGGCGGTCTGGGCGGCCAGTTCACGTTCGGCCTGGCGGATGTCGGGGCGTCTGCGCATGAGATCCGCCGGTATGCCGATGGCTATTTCCGCCGGGGCCACCGGAACCGGCTCGGACTGCGCCAACATGACGTTGACTTCTCCCGGTTTTTCCCCGATCAATACGGAGAGGCGGTTCATGGCATGTTGCAAGCCGGTTTTAAGGGGCGGGATCTTGGCCCGGGTGGCGGCCAGATTGGATTCGGCCTGGCGCAGATCCAACCGGTTGGCAAGCTCGGCGTCAAATCGTGCCTGGACGATATCCAGGGTTTCCTGCTGCAGTTCCACGTTGGCTTCGGCAAAGCTCAATCGACCCTGGAAAGAGCGAACCTCGACATAATTGAGGGCCACCTCGGACAGCAGGGTCACCTGGACGCTTCTCAGGTTTTCGATTCGGGCTTCCATGTCCGCCGAGGAAGCCTCAACCGAGCGCTGGACCCGACCAAAAAAATCGAGTTCCCAGGCCGCGTCGAACCCGGCGGAATAGAGCTCATCGGACGGGGCGTCCCCGCGCTTTTCGACTGCGGAGGCCCCGGATACATCCAGCGTTGGAAAACGTTGGGCACCGGCAATTCCACGTTGGGCCCGGGCTTCACGCACGCGGGAGCGTGCCTGGTCCAGATCGAGGTTGCCTGAAAGGGCACGTTCCACCAGCCCATCCAGTAAGGGGTCTTGCAGATGGCGCCACCACTGGCTGACATTCGCCTCCGATGGAACAATGCCTGCTTCCATTGCCTCCTGCCAGTAATCCATTTCCGAGGGCTTTTCCGGGGGCGCGTAATCGGGCCCTACGGCGCAACCCATCAGCGCCGCCACGAGAATAATCAATATCAACATCATCGATGGAAAGCGAGTTCGCGAAACATTCATGGATTTAATCCTCACTCTAAAATAGCGGCAGTCGCAGGTTCTTCCAGTGATCCTTTTTCCGGACCCGAGATTTTGTGTCTAAGCAAGCCCAGATCACCCAAAATCACGTACAAACAGGGAATGACCAAAATCACCAGTACGGTGGACGCCATCAGCCCGAAGGCGGTACTGGTGACCAGGGGAATTAAAATCTGCGCCTGCAGGCTTTTTTCGAACAGCAAGGGCAGGAGACCGGCAATGGTGGTGGCCGAGGTCAACAACACCGCCCGAAAGCGACTCCGGCTGGCCTCGGCGGCGGCGGTATGCAGGTCTTTTCCCCTGGCCATGGCATTTTTCAAAAACACCACCAGTAAAATGGAGTCGTTGACCACGATACCCGCCAGCGCAATGAATCCCAGAATACTGGGAGTGCTGAGCTGCACGCCCATCAGGACATGCCCCCAGATCACACCGATCAGGGCAAAGGGAATGGCCACCATGACGATCAGCGGCTCGGTATAGCTGCGGAACTGGAAACTGAGCAGGAAAAAGACGCCCACCATGCCGATGAGCAGCGCCCGTTGCATCGATTTTTGCGTGATCTGCCCCTCCGCGGTCTCACCGGCAATGGTGACATTGATGTCCGGGTATTTTTGATTGAATGTAGCTAAAAATGTATTGCCAAACAGACCCATCAGTTCAGCGGTATTGGCCACCCGCGCATCCACGTCTCCTCGCAAGGTAATGGCCCGCATCCCATCGAATCTTGCCACCCGCGACCACCCCTGGCCTTGTTCCCAGTGCACCAGAGTGGTTAAGGGAATCTGGCGACCATCTGAGAGTGTCACATCGAAATATTCCAGGTCCGCCAGGCTGTCCTGGTCCTTAGCGGCCGTACGTACATAGATTTCGTAGGATTCCGGGCCCACCTGAATTTCATCGGCAATCACACCATGGAAGCTGGCCCGCAGCTGCTGGGCAACGTCATCGGCTTTGATTCCGTAAGTAGTAGCACCCTTGCGCAACCGCAGCCGCAGTTCGGGTTTACCGGGGCGTAAATCCTCGGCCAGATTCGAAACACCTTCAAATTGCTCGAACCAGGCTTTCACTTCCGTGATGGCCTGACGCATGCGCCCGATCTCTTTTCCGCGCAGCCGGATTTCAATGTCCCGACCCCCGGGACCAACGGCCATCTCGGTCAGCGTTAGACTGATGAGATTGGGTATCGGCCCGATTTCCTTGCGCCAGGCCGCGATGTAGTCGTCTATGCGTCCGAAGCGTTTCTCGGCACTCAACAGATCCACGATCACCGTGGCCACATGAGGCCCATTTTCATATGCATCCTTGTTCTGGTTGAACTGCACGCTGGCATTCAGCACCAAATTTTGTTGTTCCGGCTGTAGCGACTTGAACCGGTCGTTCATCTTTTCAAGGGCCTCGAGCAGGCGATCCACGGCCGCCTCGGTGCGGTAGAGCGGCGTTCCCTGGGGCATCAGTAAGCGGGCGGCAATGACATCGCCTTCAAGCTCGGGAAATCCCTGCATCTTGATTTTCCCCGATGCCAGCATGCCCACCGACAGGATGAAAACGGCAATCACCGATCCGACAAACAAATAGCGCCATCGAATAAGCACGTCGACAGTTTTTCCCACCACCTGCTCTCGCACCCAGGCCAATGCGCGTTCAATCCTGCGCCGCAAGCCGGTGGCCCGGTCCGGATCGTGACCGTGCAAGGCATGGCCCAGGTGGCAGGGCAGAATTAGGAAAGCTTCAACCAGGCTGACGGCCATCACCAGAATGAGAATCATCGGGATCACCTTAAGTACCTGACCCATTTCGCCCTTGATGAACGCCAGCGGCCCCAGTATGCAGATGGTCGTAATAAAAGAAGATATGACCCCAGCCGCCACTTCCCGGGTACCATCCACGGTCGACTGTAGCGCGGACTTGCCACGCTGGCGATGGGTCGAGATATTTTCGGCGATGACAATGGCATCATCCATCATCAGACCCAAGCCCAGTAAAAGCCCCACCAGGGTCAACATATTGATGGTTAAATCCAAATAGGGCAAAAAATAAAAAGCGCCCAAAAATGTTGCAGGCAGCCCCATGACCACCCAAAATGAAACCCGAAAGCTGAAAAACAGCCACATGGTCAGAAATACCAGCAACAAGCCCTGCCACCCGTTGGTGATCAGCATATCGATCCGATCGGCCAGTATCACGGACTGGTCCTGGGTGATGATCAGCTCTGCCTGGGGCTGGCGCCGGCGTTCTTCATCGATAAATGCCTTGGCCTTATCGGCCACCCGAATCGTATCCTGGGATTTGGTTTTATTGATGCGCAGGATGGCGGTGCGCCGGCCGTCCATCATGATCTTGTCCTCATCGAGTTCGAAACGGTCGGTGACCCTGCCGATATCCCCGAGACGTACTTCGGCACCCTTCTGGTCGGCCAGGATGACGATCTCTTCGAGTTGCAACGGCGACCGGCGGCGGTCCACGAACCGGATCATGATATCCCGCTGCCCGGTCTCGATGGCGCCGGCGGGCAGATCTGTGTTTTGCTGCCGAACAATCTCGGCTACCTGGGGCACACTCAAATCGAACCGCCGCAGTGCGTCGGCCGAAAGCTCTACCAGCAACTGGTGATCGGAAAACCCCTCGATATCGACCAGGGACAGGCCAATTTCCTTTAACCGGGCCTTGAGATCCTCGCAATAGGCCTTTAGATCCCGGACACTCATGGGACCTGAAACCAGGATGGACAACACCAGGTCTGTTTTACCCAGTTCGGTGATCACCGGGTCTTCCACTTGGTCCGGAAAATCGTCAATGGCGTCGACCGCCTTCTCGATATCGCTTAAAAAAGTTTGAAACTTGCCGTTTTCCGCCATCTTCACGGTCACCGCAGCCACCCCTTCGCGGGCATCGGAGCGGATCTCCTTGACATACTCGATTCCGTCCAGGGCGTCTTCCAGCCTGAGGCACACCGCCTCTTCCACCTCTTCGGCACCGGCACCGGGATAGAGGGCCCGGATTTCAACCTCGCTGGATGAGAAATCGGGCATGGTCTCGCGTCGAATACTGGGCAGTGCCAATATTCCGATGACCCAAAAGAGGGCCATCAGAAGGTTGGCCGCCGTGGGATGGCGGGCGAAAAATTTGATCATCTCAGCCCCTCCCTCGCCTGGGCCTCGGCCTGGAGGCGCTGTTGGAGTATGTCATCATGAACCGGCTCGATCCGCATCCCCGTAATCGCGGGCGATGGATCGGAAACGATCAGTGTTTCGCCCCCCTCCAATCCACCGGCCAGACAGTAGAAATTAGACTGGGCAAACGCGACTTGCACCTGTTGACGCCGCAGCCGGTTTTGTTCGTCGACCAGGAACACCGTATTGCCGTCATGCAAGCTGGATCGGGGGATAATGACACTGTCCGGGCGGACAGGGGCCTGCAGCTCCACCTCGCAAAACATGCCGCGGCTAAGCGGCGGGCGGATGCCGGGGATGATCTTTTCATAGGGGCGATCCACCGCCACCACTACGCTTACCGCCCGTGTCCGGGAATCAACCCCTTCGCGGATGCGGGTAAAATAGGCGTCCCACTCCGCACTCAAGTCGCCGCCCTGATAGCGGACCGTCACCTTGAAATTAAAGTGGCCGCGCATTTGCTCCATGTCAAGGTTCAGGTTGAATTCCCGACGTTGAGTCGGGGTAAACAGCTTATGCAATTGTTCGCCCCGAAACTGGGCTACGACTTCCGTGACCGCGATGCCAAGGGCTTCAAACAGGGATTCACCGGCCGAGAGATATTGTCCCTCCTGGATGTTGACCTCGGCCAGCCGGCAGTCGAAAGGCGCTTTGATCGACACTTTTCCAAGATTCAGGCGAGCCTGTTCCAGATCCGCCTCACTGACTGCCAGATTGGCGTTCATCAACTGCCTCTCGGAAGGCATTAAGGCCAGGGTGTTTTTCAGCTTCTGAATATTTTGGCGCTGGGTGAGGACAGTGCGCTTCTCGCGATCAACTTCATCGCCGGAAATGGCTCTTTTTTCCCTGGCCGTCTGTTTCCGTTTGAGGGATTGCTCAGCCAGGGCCAGGGAGCGCTGTTCAATGTCTATTGAAGCCCGGGTATTTTGCTCCTCCACATCCAACTCCGACAACTGGGCCCTGATCTGGCGGATACCGGCTTCCAGGCCGGCCACCGCCAATTTATACTCGGTGGAATCGATTTCAATTAATAGGTCACCGTTGGAAATAAATGCCCCTGATTTAAGCTCCGGGTGAACCTCCACCACACGGCCTTTTACCTCCGCCATGGCCCGCCAGATCCTTCCGGGTTCGGCCACTCCAAAGCCGATAGCACGTGGAATCAAATCCGTCCTGGGCACCTTGATCACACGCATGGTTCGTACGGATTCGTGTATCTCTTTTTGTTGGGGTTCTTCTTTGTCGGCCACCCAGGTGACGACGATCAGAAGAGCGAGGGCAATCGGTATAGCGGCCAGCAGCTTACCAACATGATGTTTTAAACTTTTCATTTCATCGTCCAGTTTATATTGTTGCAATTGCAATCATTGTACACTATAATTTTGCATTTGCAAGTGTTGCAAATAAAATAATTGGCCCTATATTTCTCATAATCGCGAATACCGGTGGCGCAGCGCTCGTCTTTACTCATATTACACTTCCTGAGTAAAACTCGAAGATATACCGACTGGACGAATTTAACAGGTAAAAGAATGAATTTAAAAATAAGACAGGTACGTGAAAACAGCTTTGGGTGGCTGGTAAAAATGCTTGCCCAAAAAATAGACATAATTATGGAAAGTGAACTACGATCCATTGGATTAACCAGAGGAATTTTCGCCACATTAATGATGCTCTCCGAAAAAGAAGGTGTCAACCAGACAGAACTGGGCAATGCCATTGGTATTCCTGGCTACGCCACAACCCGAACCTTGGATACACTGGAAGAAATGGGGTTGGTAAAACGCTGCCCGGATCCCAACAGCCGCCGTGCTCACCAGATTTACCTCACGAATGAAGGCAAAGCATTAGTGAAAAAGCTGCCACCCCTTGTCCAGCGGGTAAATTCGGATTTTCTAGCCGCATTGGAAGAGGAAGAGAAACATCAGCTGATCGAAACCTTGAAAAAAGTGATGTTTTCGTAGCAAGCTCAAAATTCGTAACCGTTCACGGGATTGGAACGACTGATGTGTTGTAAGCCATTGAACTGTAAGCGTTTACAGGGTGCCGTAGATGCAGGGCACCGGGCGCGTAGACGTACCTTTTGTACTTCAAGTGCCCGGTAACAAAGCAGATGCGGTGCCCTGTGAATGCTTACCGAAATTCTTTTAAAGCATCCATCAAGGATGGTATTGGGATTTTTCCGAATGAGGAACATGTAGAGGAACACATAACGGTGCAAAAATGCCTGAGAAATCTGATATTGAAAAACTGAAAAGAGCGATTGCCAAATTAAATCGTGAGATATCGGAGATCAAACGTTCCAATGATTCGTTGAAGTCGGAGAAAAAAATCCTGAACGAGATTCTCGACAATCTTCCAGGAACATTCTACATCTGGGACGATCGACCGCAACTCATTCGATGGAACAGAAAACACGAAGAGATCACCGAGTATTCGGTGGATGACTATGCGAACATGCTTCCTACTGATTTTTTTGATAAAAAAGAACATCCGGCGATAGAGGCTGCTGTAGAAAAAACGTTCACCGACGGGCAGGTCACTCTTGAAGCCACCCTGGTGACCAAAAGCGGTAAGAGAATACCCCATGTATATTCGGCGGTGCGAACGATGATGGGGGATAAACCCGTACTCATGGGCTTTGGGATCGATATCAGCCAGCAGAAACAAGTCGAGCTCCAGCTTCACAATGCACTGTCAGAGATAGAGGCGCTAAAAAATAAACTGGAAGCGGAATGCACCTATCTGAGCGAAGAAATACAACTGATGCATGACTATGAAAACATCATCGGCGAAAGCGAGGTGTTTAAATACGTTCTATACAGCCTGGAGCAGATCGCGCCCACCGACACTACCGCGCTCATCCTCGGTGAAACCGGTACGGGTAAAGAGCTGATCGCCCGTGCGATTCACTACCGGGGCAAAAGAAAGGATCGGCCGCTGATCAAGGTGGATTGTGCTGCTTTACCGGCAAACCTGATTGAATCAGAGCTTTTCGGTCATGAAAAAGGGGCGTTCACCGGTGCGGTGGAAAGAAGGATCGGACGTTTTGAGCTTGCAGACGGGGCCACTATTTTTCTGGACGAGATCGGCGAATTACCATTGGAGCTGCAGAAAAAACTGCTCAGGGTCCTTCAGGAGGGTGAATTTGAACGGCTGGGCAGCTCTCAAGTGCGGCGCACCGATGTTCGTGTTATCGTGGCGACAAATCGAAATCTTGAAGCGGATGTCGGCAAGGGACAGTTCAGGACGGATCTTTGGTATCGCCTGAATGTATTCCAGTTGTCGATTCCACCGTTAAGGGAGCGTGCCGATGATATTCCTCTGCTGGTCAACTGGATCATAAAAAAAATTCAGCGACAACTCGGTAAACATATCGAGACGGTTCCCACCAATATTATGAACAATCTCAAAGAGTACCCCTGGCCCGGAAATATCAGGGAACTGCAAAATGTGATTGAACGTGCGCTAATCGTTACCCCCGGAAGCATGCTGCAACTGGCCGCCCCCTTGAAAGCACCCAAGTCAGATCGCAGCACTCCGCCGCGTGCGCCCATGAAAAGCCTTTCAGAGATGGAAAAGGAGTATATCATGAGGGCGCTAAGAAATACCAATTGGAATATTTCCGGAAAAGGTGGTGCTGCCGACCTTCTGGGACTGAATTCCAGCACCCTTCGCGGGCGGATGCGCAAACACGGCATCCGTCGCATTTGACCGTCATATTTGACCGAATCGGTCACATATGACGTATTCCCATCTTTCCCCCCCACCGTCCACCGCTCCTCACTAAAAATTTTCTCAATTTATTCTTACCGTTATAACCATTTTCGGGCGAACTCCCGACCTTGGCGCCGATCTTGTTATTAGAATGAGACGAGTCGTCCCTTTCCTGTGTAACAAGCATACCTGTGAGATATCGGATCAAGTCTATGGCGTTGCTGAAAATATCAATTCATTCACGTGAAAACAAAAGCAATGAACTGTTGAATACATGCCGGTTCATAACCGATCAGACCCGACAGAAACACGGTTGTAAAAGCAGCCGGCTTTCTCAGGACAGCGATAACCGGAACATCATTACACTCGAACAACAATGGGAGCAGCGGTCCTTTCTGGGTAATTATTTTCGGTCGGATCAATTCAGTGCACTGCTGGGCGCCATGAAATGGCTGGGCCGGACCTATGAAGTTCGCATCAATGGGGGTACTCAAGAAGAAGGGAAAAGGAGGCACCAAATGAGCAATTTGAGGTTTCTGTTTACATTAACTGTTCTTCTTGTCCTGGTATTATCCCTTGCAGGAAATGCCTTGGCAAAAACGTCGGCAAACCTAATCCATGATGCGGAACAGGCAATACTGGTTGATCAATATGGTGAAAAGTGGGCCGCACAGGATAAGGTTCTACAGGAAAAACTGGAAGCACTTTATCTAAAACACGGCAAAAGACCAAACATCGTCCACATCATGTGGGATGATAACAGCTATGGTGAGGTCGGCATCAAGGGCATGAACAAAATTCGAGGGTTTGACACCCCGCGCCTCAATAAAATGGCAGATGATGGCATTACCTTTACCCGGATGTACACCGAGCCCTCATGCACCCCGTCAAGAGCGGCTGCACTCACCGGACGATTAGCTGTACGAAGCGGTATGTATACCGTCGCTTTTCCTCCGGAAGGTGGCGGGCTGCCTGCTGAAGAGGTGACCATTGCTGAAATACTCTCAAAAGCTGGGTATAACACGGCGTTTTTTGCTAAAGCTCATCAGGGTGATATCGAAGAGAGCTATATGCACAACCAGGGGTTTGATGAAGCCCAGTTTTCACTGTACAACCAGTTCCCGCCGATATTCTGGCATAAGCAAGGTGAGGCCGCAAGCACGACCATCGGTTATACTAAAGATATGACCGAGAAAAAATATCTGGTGGATCAAACCTGGCGTCCCTATGCTTATATCATGGATGTCGAAGCAAAAAAAGGTGGAAAGGCCCGCGAAACACTGCCGCCGACCCTGGAAAATTATCGTAAAATCAGCGAAATACATCAGGAAAAGGCGCTTGATTATATCCGCCGCAAGGCAAATGATAAAAAACCGTTCTACATGGCATACTGGCCCAACGTGTACGATCTGATCAGGGAAGGACAGGAGTTTACTACCAGCAATGGCAGTGCCTTTGCCCAGAACATCGAACGCCTTGACCGTCATATCGGAGAAATCCTCGATGAACTTGAAAAACAGGGTATTTCCGAAAACACTCTGGTTATTGCCATGGCCGACAACGGCCCCATGACTGAAGTTCCGAGTGCAATGTATCAAGTCATTTTTAGGGGTGGCAAGGGAGACTATTGGGAAGGCGGCATTCGTGTTGCTGCATTTGCCCAATGGAAAGGGATGATGAAAGAAGGAGAAGTTATTGGCGACATGATTACTATCCATGACCTTTTCACAACTTTTGCCCGTCTGGGTGATGGCATGGAGTATATTCCCACCGATCGTATCATTGACGGCATTGATCAGACCGCCGTCTTCCTTGGTGGTGATGGTAACAGCCGTCGGGATTATTACCATGTCTATACCGGCACCTATCATGCTGCCACCATCAAGCAGCAGTACAAGCGCGTCTGGCTTGGTGGACGTCCCGGTCTTGTGAAAAATGACTTTTATGACCTCTATGCAGACCCTCGGGAAATGCGTGGCATGATGGCACAATTCCTCTGGGCCTGGGGACCCTTTGATATGATGAAAAGGCGTCATGAAAATATGAATAAAAAATATCCATTCAAACCTACCAAGCATGGTGTTCCTTTTGAGGGAATTGAAAACCTGCGTCCTGAGAGCGTTGTCTATCAGAACACAGTTAAAAGATCATTTGCCCCTGTGAAGTAAACCCATGCAAATGGCATAGAAGAATGAAAACCGGCCAGGATATCATCATCCCGGCCGGCCTTTTTCTCAGCCTGCGGCACTTGTTGCTGTATTAACCATAATGGCGCACCATCTGTTCCACCGTTTCGATATCCCTTGTTGAACAGAGGGAAATTCATAGAAAATGGCAAGCATGCACCAGGGGCTGGGTCTGAGCGATGCGGAAGTCCAACGGTTGCAAAATGAACTGCTTGAATAGCTGTTTCAACAGCTTCAGATCATTTCTTCCTGTGTGTATAGATGCTTGGGGATTGAAAACAGCCCCCGACGACCCGACACACAGTATACTTAACCATCGAATAAAAAAGGTAGGATCATGAATGGAGAGACAGAACAAGAAAAGGTAAACCCAGGTTACTCACGTCGTGAGTTTGTCAAAGCTTCAGCACTAACGGTTGGCGCTGCCGGAGTTTTGTCTGTGGGTGGGCAGATCCCGGCTCAAGCAGCAGACAAACCAAAAGGACTGCCACTTTCCATGGCCGGTTACAGATTCGATCGCACAAAGGCGCTCATTGACGGGCGCGTCAAGATTGAAGGATGTGACATGTAATTTTCGGAATCGGGTATAGGTGACCTGAATATCCATGTATTCAGCGGCCCGCAAACTCTGGATGTGACTGAAATTGGCCTGCACCCGTTCATGCTGGCCTTTGCCAACGACGGTTTTCGGGATTACTCACTGCTCCCAATTTTTCCATTGCGCTTGTTCCGGCACAAAAGTGTTTTTATCCGTGATGGGCGAAAATTATTAATCCTACAGTATTGAATCCAATCGAAAGACACTGGAGGCACTGTTCCGGTACTCTTATCAGCAGGGGTTATGCAGTAAAGAACTGACAATCGAAGCGCTTTTTGAGCCAGCGAGTTTAGAGCTTACAGAGCCTCTAACATAAAAAGGTGAACAGAATATGAAGGAAATAGTGGTCAGCATTTTACACAACAAGGCGCTGCACGTGGATTTCTCAAACGTCGTGCGTTTTCCTATGTACCAAAAATGGCTCATACTAATAGTTTTCGCACTGTTTGTCTGTATGGCTCAACCAGCGGCTGCCCAGGAAGACCAGGCGACGGGACAGGAGGATCTGGCCAAGAAATCGCAGAACCCAGTGGGAAACATGATCAGTGTCCCCATAGAATATTGGCGTCATGACGGCATGGCAGGCGGGGGAAGTGCCGATGCCATAATGCTGAAACCGGTCTATCCTACCAGGATCGGCAATTTGAACCTGATCAATCGTTTTATTCTAACATAGAAAACCATACCCTCTGGGTATGGTCAGAGTTCAACGGCTCTGCCAGTTGAACGGCAGATATGATACTCCGATGCTGAGTTGTCCCCACAACCTTTGCAAAGG